>NZ_JBKQOT010000755.1:0-3997 GCF_052145395.1 Roseiarcus sp. | reverse complement strand
ACCGTCGACGGTTGCCGCAGAATAAAGCAATGAACTCAGCCCCGGCACGATGGAACTCAGAATCCTAAATAATGCCCTGCCTGAACGAGGCGGAAACGATCAAGACCTGCGTCCGCAAAGCGCGGGGTTTCCTCGACAGCGGGGGAATCAACGGCGAGGTGGTGGCACACGGATGGGTTGCAGAGGCTCGTTGAGCGCTGTGGTGCGCGAGTGATGTCCATCCCGAGGCGCGGCTACGGGGCCGCCTTACCGGGCGGAATTCAAGCGGCGCGCGGAACTTTCGTGGTGATGGACGATGGGGATGACAGCTACGATTTGCCCGCGCTTCCGATCGCCCCCGTCGCGCTCGTCGTGTCGGTTAGTTTTGCGCTGACGTTGCGTGGAGCCAATTATGCAGCGCCGAGAATACGAACCAGCGCGTTTTGCCGTCGAATCCGACCCATTTATTCGGCATGTGCATGCCTAGGAAATCGCCCGCAGCGCCGCGCCCGTAATGGCCCCAGTCGTCGTAGTAATCGATAGTCGACCAGGGTCCCCAAGGGTGAGGGCCCTCGAAGAGACCGAATTGTCCGATCGAAGAATCGCTGTAAAACCCGGTCCGATAGTGTCCGACCGTCATGAGATAGCGATGCAGCTGGTGATCATAGATCACATCGGGAAAGTCCACGTTGTTGGGATCGCGAAAGATCGCACGCGCTTCGGACTCCGAAGTCGACCAAGAAGCGCTGCGGCCATGCCGGGTGACCGCGCTCAAGTATTGATAGACGCCCGGGGCGGATGGAGTGGTCTGCCAGTTCTTGCCGAGATCGGACGACCACGCCAGGGTGTGGAGGGGACCGCTACCGCTCCGATGTGCGGGATCCTCGGTGTTTTCCGAGGTCCAAAAGCCGCGGATCGCGTACAAGACGCCGTCAATCGAAACCAGGCTCTCGACTTTTCCCCCAAACGTCGCGGAGTTCTCCGAGTAGGGAGGGGCGCCCACACATTCTTCCCGGTAAAACCCCGATTCCCCATGGGCGAGGGGAATTCCGGTTATTCGGGCAAAGCCGAGGCTTACGCGTCCGATATTGTCGTCGTCGAAGCCGCCGCCATCGCCCCAGGCGCAGTATAGATTGTCATCGCGCGCCCAGGTACAGGGCCATAAGTCGCTGCCCAGCGCCTTACGCGATTTCGTGCCGGCCGAAAAATCCCAGGTCACGGCGGTAATCATTCGACTTGGCGGGTAGGGTGCCTGCGATGCGGTTACGAGCGAACGGCAGGCTGACAGTGCGACCGCCGCGGCCAGAACTGGGACCGTTATGGTGAGTCAATTGGATATGATGCAATTTCAGTCTACCGGAGGCGGCGTGCACGGCCCATGGGCGCAATTCGGCGAGATTCAACGATGTTTTTGTTCTGGCCGATAGTAAAATGACGAGTTGCATGGACCCACCGCTGCCTAACACCTATTGGGTGATACCCGACCTGATGCTCGCCGGCGAGCATCCCTACGGAGCCAATGAGACCGACGCGCGCGAGCGCCTGGCTCGCCTGTGCAAGGCGGGAATCGATTACTTCATCGACCTGACGGAAATGGACGAAATGCCGGATTACCGCGGACTCTTGCCCATGCATACTCACTATCTACGCTGCGCAATACGCGATACCGGGGTGCCGAGCGAGATTGGACAGATGCAGGAGCTTCAGTCGCGAATTCGCAATGCCATCGCGCTCGGGCGGCGCATGTACATCCATTGCCGCGCCGGCATCGGGCGCACCAGCCTCGTCGTGGGTTGCTACCTCGCCGAGGGGGGCCTCGACGGAAAATCTGCGCTCGAGCAGCTGAACCGATTGTGGAGCCAGTGCGCGCGTGCCGAGAGCTGGCCGATTGTGCCGCAGACCGCCGAGCAAGCCGGCTATATACGAGACTGGCCGAAGCACCAAAAACCGCGAATCAAGGCGCCGGCGGGAATCCGGCGGCGCTAAGGCCCGCATGCCCGAAGGGCTCAGTTGCCGCGGCCGCGCGGTGGGCATCGTCCGCACACGAGGCAAGCCGGGGCGAGGAAACGATACTCTTGACCGCTTCGTCAACGAGAATCCCAACGCCGGTGGGGGTGAAGTGTCCTTGGCCTTTCTCGTAATACAGCTTGAGGTCAGGCCGCGCCGCCCTGTACAGCGCGGAAAGCGGCGAAATGATCTTCAGGCGGGAGCGCACCGTCTCCGGCAGAACACCGAGCGGCGATGCGAATTCAATGCGGGACAGTCGCGCGGGAATATCGATGACGTAAAAGTCCTCGCCGCTCGAGACGACTACGTCGTGCGCACGCAGCAGGATCGCGGCGGAGAGGTCGATCTTATTGCGATGTTGAAGCTCATCGATGTCATGTTCGGGCGATGGCGATCCGCCCTCTTCTTCGCCGGCAAATGCGACACTCAAGCTTTGTTTCCGCTCGCTCTTTATTCTCATTTTCAGGAACAGGCTGATCCTCTCTCTCACGAAGGTGTAAAGCTCGCTGTGGTCGGCGATGAACCGATACAAGCGATATTGCATGAGCATATCTTGAACATTCACCGCAAGCGGCTCGCAGCGGCGCTGATACGAATCTCTTCCCGTCGGGCTTTCCTTCTACACGTTTCAGGCGATCAGCCGCACAATTGATTCGTAATGATGGCGAGGGACGGTGCTTGCGCGTGAACGCCGACCGCCTCGAGGAGCGCCGTGACGTGGCGCCGACCGAAAAAATACAGCGGAAGAAATACAGCTAGGAACAGCGCAAAGATGCCGCTATTGAACAACATTCACGAACTCCTGATTCGCTGGGCCCGACATTCCGCAGCAGGTTGTGGTGAGCGTTCCATGCGCCTGCCTATTCTACAGGCATGAACCTGAGTATTCACTTCTGCGGACCATGCCCTGTCGGCCCGAGGCGACATATTGCTGGCGCGTGCGAACCATAGTTCACTACCTCCTCGAAAGGCAAACCCGTCGCGAGACGGGGGCGCAAAGCTTCCGGTCTGTGTGTGGCAGATAGCGGGGTCGCCGGTGATGGCGCATTCGCTGTTATTGTGTAACCCATAAGTTGTGGCAGTCCTCCGCCGACCGACTATGTTTAACAAAGTTAGGAAACGGTGGACATGGCATCAACGGTACGCGTTTATATTGCATTTTTTTCAGTAACCTTCGCTGTGGCGATCCTCGGCGGCTGCAACAATGGCACGAGCGGAAGCAACAATGGCACGAGCGGAAGCAATGGCGCCGCGGTCAGTGCGTCGCCCGCGCCAAGCGCCGTCGCGAACAGCGGGCTTACGATCTCCGGTAGTCCCGCGTCGTCGGTCG
The DNA here is from genome assembly GCF_052145395.1 of Roseiarcus sp. NCBI lineage: Bacteria > Pseudomonadati > Pseudomonadota > Alphaproteobacteria > Hyphomicrobiales > Roseiarcaceae > Roseiarcus > Roseiarcus sp. Next base: position 681 of record NZ_JBKQOT010000755.1, on the reverse strand, counting down.
CCGCCGGCAGTAGTTACAGTTTCCGCCCGACCGCCAGCGACGCACGCGGAGCAGCGCTCACCTTTGCGATCAAAAACCAACCCGGCTGGGCAAGATTTGATCCCACCACAGGCACGCTCGCGGGCACGCCAACCACCGCCTATGTGGGCAGTTCCGCACAGATCGTGATTACGGTCAGCGACGGCAGCGCCACCACTGCGCTCGCTGCCTTTTCAATTGAAGTGACGCAAGCCACCGCCGGAGTAGCGGCGCTGTCATGGACGGTGCCGACCGCGAGCGTGATGGGTACGGAACTCGCCGGGTACCATATCTATTACGGCGAGAGTTCGACGCACTTGACGCACGTCGTCGATGTTAGCAATCCCAACTCCACCAGCTTCGTCGTCGACAATCTCGCGACCGGTACTTGGTATTTCGCAATCAAATCCTACACCAGCTCCGACGTCGAGAGCAGCTTGTCCGCCATCGTGCCCGTGGCGATTTGATGGAGGAATTCCGGGTAGGCTTTGCATATTCGCCCTTGATGCGAACCTAACTAGCCGGATAGGGATGAAGTGACATCGGAGCGTTCGCCCGCGAGGAGCTTATCCGTCGCATTCCCGGATTCGGTCAGTGCACGAACCGGGCCCGCGTATTGAATGACCCGATCGACCTTGTAATCCTTGCTGCCGCCGGCATGGG
>NZ_JBKQOT010000754.1:0-2869 GCF_052145395.1 Roseiarcus sp. | reverse complement strand
ATGGTCGGGCCCGAGGGGCGAGGCGTCGCAACGATCATCGAAATGGTGGCGATGACGCGATTCGACTGCATGATCGGCTCGTCCGCCGGCATGCGGATGGCGGTCGCACAGGCGATCGACCACTGCCGCCAGCGCAAGGCTTTCGGCGCATACCTCATCGACCAGCCGATCATGACCGCGGTGCTCGCCGATCTCGCGATCGAGGCCGAGGCGGCGATGACGCTGACCATGCGCATCGGGCGCGCGCTCGACCATCGCGACGACGCGCATGAAGACGCGCTCGTGCGGCTCGGTACGGCGATCGGAAAGTACTGGATCTGCAAGCGAACGCCGGCCCATGCCTACGAGGCGCTGGAATGCATCGGCGGCTCGGGGGTCATGGAGGATTCGCCGATGCCGCGCCTCTATCGCGAGGCGCCGGTGAACGCGATCTGGGAGGGCAGCGGCAACGTCCAGTGCCTCGACATTCTCCGCGCGATTCGGCGCTCGCCGCAGACGCTGGAGGTCTATCTCGCAGAAGTTCAGGCGGCGAAGGGCGAGAGCGCCGCGCTCGACGCCCATGTGACGGGCCTGAAGGCCGACATGCGCGACCTCACGGACTTCGAGAGCCGCGCCCGCGACCTTTGCGACCGGCTCGCGACGGCCCTTCAGGCCGCGGCGCTGATCCGCGCCGGCTCTCCAATGGCCGACGCCTTCTGCCGCTCGCGGCTGGAAAGCCGCGGCGCTCACAATTACGGGGCGCTGACCGGGGTCGACGCCAGGGCGATCGTCAAGAGGGCCGCGGCGAGGTGACGTTTCAGTCTTGGAGGAGCCCATGCCCGCTTACGTCATATTCGACGTCGAGATCCACGATCCGGTCCGCTACAAGGAATTCATGGACGGCGTGAAGCCGGCCATCGAAGCCGCGGGCGGGAAGTACCTCGCGCGCGGCGGCGCGCTCAAGGTCTACGAGGGCGACTGGGCGCCGCGGCGGATCGTGCTCTTCGAGTTTCCCTCGGTCGCGACCTTCGAGGCGTTCTACGAGGGGCCGACCTATCGGGGGCTCAAAGCGATCCGTGACGCCTGCAGTTCGGCGCGGCTCGTCTCGGTCGAAGGGCTCGAGTGACGGGGCCGAGGCCGCAGCGCTGAAAGGGGATAGGGGCGCGAGACCCGAGGCCGCTTTGCGAGCCCTCCTCGCTCAGGCTGCGCCCGGCCTTTCCCCTCCCGCTCCACGCGAGAAGGTATTAATCCAGGCTGCGGAACGATCGCGCCCCCCGGTGCGTTGACCGACGCCCATCGGCGCCGGGGCGACCATGAAACTTTTCCGCTGTCAGGCCTGCGACAACATCGTCTATTTCGAGAACCGGACCTGCGGCCGCTGCGGCCATCGTCTGGGCTATATTCCCGAACTCGGACTCCTGAGCGCGCTCGAGCCCGGCGGCGACCCGAACTGGACGCCGGTTGGGGCGGACGGCGCGCCGCGCCGCTTCTGCGCCAATGCGGACCACGACGTCTGCAACTGGCTGATCCCTGCGGCCGAGCCGGACCGGCTGTGCCGCGCCTGCCGGCACAACGACACAATCCCGGACCTGTCGAACGCAGACCACGTCGCCGCCTGGAGGGAGATCGAGTTCGCCAAGCACAGACTGTTCTACGGCCTCATGCGCTGGAAGCTGCCGCTGAAGACCCGCGCGGAGGACCCTGAGTACGGCCTCGCCTTTGAATTCCTGGCCGACCCTCCGGACCCGTCGACGCCGAAGGTCATGACCGGTCACGACGAGGGCGTGATCACGATCGCGCTCGCCGAGGCCGACCCCACGGAGCTTGAGCGGCGCCGCACCGGCCTCGACGAGCCCTACCGAACGCTGCTCGGCCATTTCCGCCACGAAGTCGGCCATCACTACTGGGACGTCATGGTGCGGGACGGCGGCCGGCTCGCGGCCTTCCGGGCCGCCTTCGGCGACGAAACCCCGGACTACGGCGAGGCTTTGCAGCGCTACTATCGCGAGGGCGCCCCTTCGAACTGGCGGGACTTTTTCGTCTCCGCCTATGCGACCTCCCACCCCTGGGAGGACTTCGCCGAGACCTGGGCTCACTACCTTCACATCGTCGACACCCTGGACACGGCCAGCGCCTTCGGCCTCAGCCTCGCGCCGCCGATCGACCGGGAAGGGGCCCATAAGGCTCGCGTCGATTTCGACCCCTATGTGAGCGGGGACATGGACCAGATCATCGAGGCCTGGACGCCTATCGCAGTGGCGATGAACAGCATCAACCGGGCCATGGGGAGGCCTGACCTCTATCCGTTCGTGCTTGCGCCGGCGGTGGTGAAAAAGCTCGGCTTCGTTCACGAGCTCGTGCGAGGCGAGGCGGCTAAAGGCGAGCTTTCCGCCGGAACCGCCGAGGCGCGGCGGGCGGCCGAATAAGGGGCTCCGCGAAAGCGGTTGGAACCGACGCCGCCCCTTGAAGTTAGTTCGCCTACCGCGGCGTGCTTACTAGGAGCGCGCCTAATCGGGCGAACGCATGGGCTGCGATGAGCGCCTTTGTCAGGGCTCGTTATGAACCTCGACGCTGAATTTTATCCCGTTCGCGTCGGGGCTCCAGTTCACGATGTTGCCGGCAGGCAAGAACGCAAACGTTGGTAGGATGACGTTTCTGAGCGCGGCGAGGCGCGGGTCCGGCGCGAGGGCGTTGGTCGACACTGGGTTACAGGTGTTGGGCGGCGGTGAAGCGGGGGGCATGCCAGGCGCGAATTTTCGTAGCGTATAGCGGTGTCACGCGAGGATCCGAAAATCCTTCGGGTCGATGACGCGGAAATTGTCGGTGATAGTCGACGAGAACTCGTCGAACCGGCGAGGCACGGTCTCGCGCAGGAAGCCGAGCACGGCTT
>NZ_JBKQOT010000753.1:0-2645 GCF_052145395.1 Roseiarcus sp. | reverse complement strand
ATGGGCGAGCCGCAGAATGAGGCGATTGCCGAATTGTGTAAGTTGCTTCGGACAACGCCAGAGAAGCTTGGCAGTCTTCAGGAGGAAGACCGTCGCCGGTTTCGCCGCGAGAGGTCGCCGGAGGTCCTCACTCTTGCATTGCGAACCGAAATCATTGCGGCGCGCCGCGCGCTCAATGATGCGCGAGCCGAATTTGTCATGGACGCGATGATGGGGCCAGGGCCTCAGAACAGCGTCCAAGCTGGGCCTCGGAACAGCGTGCAACCGGCGCCGCAGGATGGCGTCCGAGCGGCGGAGCCCGTTCAATCGACCCCTGCGCCGACAGTGGTCGCGTCCTCGCAGATGTCGACAAGTGAGGGGAGCGCTGCGCGAAGGAAGGAGGCGCCGGCGGACGTTATGACCGCCGTCGAGGAGATTGGCGTTGATGTAGGGGGGTTGTCGGAGGCCTTCCGGTCAATGGTCTCGGTCGGCGCAGATGAGAGCCAGGACGAGTCCGTCTCGCAATTGTCGAAAGAACTGAAGACCGAAGCGAGCCTGTTTGCCGATACACCGGACGATCTGGCCGAAGTTATGAGTGAGTGAGGCCGGGATCTGTCCCACGCCCTCGGCCACCACGCGCGAGCGCAGGGTGTGAACAAATACCCACTGGTCGATTATTCTCACGACCAACGTAAAATAAGCTTGGCGACCCGGAGCTTCGGTGACACGTCGGACCATGTGGCGCAAGTCATGAACGACTGAGGCGCGAGGACCTCACAGGGGGAAAGCGGCCGTTTGAACCATACACCTCAGACGTCCGCGGACGGCGTGAAGAACGGGTCATATCCGACGCTTTGCTCCCCTTCCCGATACGGGCTAGCGTGCGCACACATTTGATTTGCTCAGCTGTCAAGTGGGGCAGGCGAGGTGGCGGCGGCGAGATTGAAGCCTTCTGCGATGGCGTGGAAGCGGCGCAGGCCGTGGACGAAGGTGATAGGGCCTGGCGAACGCTCTTTGGCGTAGCCGGTCCAGCCGCCGAGGCGGGCGATGCACCAGGCCGCCCAAGCCAGGCTGCGTCTGGGGTGCGGGTTCTTCTGCTTCTGGGTCTTGCCTTCGAATTTGCCGGCCAGCGCCTCCAGAACGGCGATTTCGTCGGGTTCGAAGACGCGCGCGGCCGGGAAAGCCGCGCCCGCCTCGTCCCGTCCCTGGACCAGTTGCATGACGCTCGCGGCGGCGATCAGCGCGGTCGCCGCCAGGCGTTCGAGCGCGTCGCCGTCGCGCAAGAGGCTGTCTTCGAGGTCGAAGCCCTGCGACTTGAGGGTGCGGAAGAGCTGCTCGATGATCCAGCGATAGCGATAGAGCTCGATAATCCACGCCGCTTGGGCAAGCGTGCTCACGCCATGCGTCGTCAACAGGCGCCAGACGATCGGCTCCTCGGAGGGCGGCGGGTCGATTTCGCGCGCCTCGACGAGATTGAGCGCGACGCCGGGCGGATCCCGCCGGTCGGCGCCGCGCTCGGGACGACGCAGGACGACCGGACAGAAACGCACCGCCAGCGTGACCTTCCGGGCCGTCCGTCCGGGCCGGCCGGGCAGATCGAAGCTCAGACGGCCCGCTTCCGGCGCGGCGGCGATCTTCGACAGCAGCCGCTCGCCCGCCTCGATGAGCGCCCGATCGCGCACGGCGCGAACCAGGACATGCGTTCGCCCATCGGGCACGCGGGCGAAATGCTCGTAGATGTCGGCCTCCCGATCGGAGATCTCGGTGATCATCGTCGCCGAGTTCAGGAACCGCTTCGCCGCCAGGGGCGTGGCGAGCCACTTGTTGCTCTCCTTCTCCTCGATCGGCAGGCTCTGGTAGTCGTCCTCCTTGATCCGCGTTCGCCGCCAGATCGTCGCCCCCGCGAGCCCCAGGACGCCGCCGTCGGCGGCGTCGACCGCCAGCGCCGGATGGACGAACAGGCCGACGTCCTTGCTGTTGCCGACGCGGCCAAGGCCACGCTTGCGCTTGGCTTTGGCTTCATAGTTGATTTCGCTCGTATCCTGGATCAACAGGACGTGCCGTCCCGCCGCGGCGGTTCCCGTCCGCTCCGCCGCGCCGCGCAGAATTTCTTCCACCGTCACTCTCGGATTGCGGAAAAACCGCGTCAGACCAACCTTCTCCGCCCGGCTGTCGCACAGTTGGCGAAAGCCCGCGCTAATGCGCGCGCACATGCGCTCCACCGCCAGGCGCCCCTTTTTTCAAGGCGCACGTCGCCGAAGAAGCCAATGTTCACGTCTGTCATCGCCGATCCTCTCCAAACAAAGGGCCGGCCGATACAGAATCACACATGATTCTCAACGATCAAGCGATGTTTGCAAAAAATGTGTTTGACTCGTCCGCGAATCGAATGTGTGCGCACGCTAGGGCGTCCAGGGGATGGAAAAGCGACAGCGCCGTCGATGTGACGCCGGCGACAGCAAGGCTCCCGGCAAGGATAACCGAAAACGGCCGGAGCGGGGCGGCGTAGCGGAGCATCGCGAACAGAACGAGGGACAAGGGCAGGCTCGTCAGGACAAGGGTCGCGACGCAACTCGACGCGGCCTCGACCGTGACCGCCCCGGGAGGCAGGCTGACCCAGCCGGCAAAACATTGGTAGCCGATGTTCGCGGCCCCGGCGTCACGCC
>NZ_JBKQOT010000752.1:0-3078 GCF_052145395.1 Roseiarcus sp. | reverse complement strand
ATGCAGCATCTGGACTTCCTTGTTGTCCGCAGCCGAGGCCGCGGATGGCAGGCCCAGCGCGCCGGCTGCCATCACCCCCGCCATCAATATTGCCCGAATTTTCATGTTACCCTTCCTCTCTACGTTTCCTCCGCCGGGGAACGGTCCGGCCACCGATTTCAGAAGCGGCTTGGCTCCCGATTGTTTGGGTTAAGCTCCAAGCGGGAGCCACCAGGTCGTTCGAGGTCCTGTGTGGACGTGGAACGTCTTTTCCTCTGTGTAGTCCTTCACGGCGTTGCGCCCGAGTTCGCGGCCGATTCGCGACTGGCGATAGCCGCCGAAAGGAAGTTCGGGCGTCCCGTCCATGAAGGTGTTGACCCAGACGGTGCCGGCCCGGACGCCTCGACCCACGCCGATGGCGGTGTCCACGTCGCGGCTCCAGACGCCGGCCGAGAGGCCGTAGTCGGTGGCGTTCGCAAGGCTGATAGCTTGCTCGAGAGTTTCGAAGGTCAGGGCCACCACGACTGGGCCAAAGACCTCGGCCCGTGCGATATCCATGGCCGTCGTGACCTTGTCGACGATTGTCGGCGCCATGAAGAGACCGTTCGATTCCAGTCGGCTTCCGCCGGTTCGAACCTTCGCGCCCCCCTGTTCGGCGGCCCTGACGTGGGCTTCGATCTTGCCGAGATGGTCGGCGGTGATAATGGCTCCGACGCGCGTCTCTGGATCGAGAGGGTCACCGACCTTGACCAACTTCGAACGCTCCGCGAGACCGGAGAGGAACGCCTCGGCGATGTCGACATGGAGGAGCAGGCGCGATCCGGCGTTGCAGCACTCGCCGGCGTTGAAGTTTGCGCCGAAGATCGCGGCGTCGAGCGCGGCGTCCATGTCGGCGTCCGGAAAGATCAGTTGCGGGTTTTTGCCGCCGAGCTCCATCGACACCTTCTTGAGGGTCGCCGCACCGGCGGCGACGGCGGCGCGGCCGACCCCGGTCGAGCCTGTGAAAGAGATCATGTCCACCTGCGGGTCGGACGTCATCGGCGCGCCGACATCGGGGCCGTAGCCGGTCACGATGTTGCACGCGCCTTCCGGCAGCCCCGCCTCGGCGAGCAGCGCGCCGAGATGGAGCGTCGACGCGGATGTCATCTCGCTCGGCTTCACCACGCAGGTGCAGCCTGCGGCGAGCGCGAAAGGCAGTTTCTGCGAGACGATCAAGAGCGGGAAGTTCCAGGGTGTGATGATCGACACCACGCCGATCGGCTCCCTCAGCACGAAGCCGAGCCGGTCTGACCCCAGATTCGCATAACTCTCGCCGGACAGTTCGCGAGCCAGGGACGCCGCATACCGCCAGATATCGGCTGCGCCTTGGATCTCGCCCAGCGCCTGCGCGATCGGCTTGCCGCATTCGAGCGTGTCCATAAGCGCAAGCGCCTCGCGGTCGCGATCGATCAGGTCGGCGACCTTCAAGAGCACACGCGCGCGATTGGAGGCGGTCTCATGCGGCCACCGGCCCTTGTCGAAGGCGGTGCGCGCGGCCGAGATCGCGGCGCGAGCATCCTCCGCTCGCCCGCGCGGCACGCGGGTCACGACGACGCCATGGGCCGGGCTCAGCCGTTCGATCGTCTCGCCGCCGCCTTTGACCTCGTGGCCGCCGATCCACATTGTGCGGTCTCGGGAAAAACGCGTCAGCGCTTCGTTCAGCTTGGTCGTGTCGAGCGTGATCGGGGTTTGTGCGGTCATCGGGCCCTCCTAGCGGCCGGCGAATGTGGGCGAGCGCTTGCCGCGGAACGCGGCGACGCCCTCGGCGAGATCTTCGGTGTAGGCGGTGAGAGCGCCGGCCAGGCCTTCGATCGGCGCGTCGCGATCCTCGCCTTCGGCGGCGTTGATCATCGCCTTGACCATCTGAACCGCAAGCGGACCACGCTTCGCGACATCGGCCGCGAGCGCCTCGGCGCGGACGACGCCCTCGCCCTTCGCCGTCACCTCGTCGACGAGGCCGAGCGACAGGGCCGCTTCGGCTGGAAACATTGCGCCGGTCAGAGCCATCCGCCGCACGACCGATGCGCCGAAGCGGCGCACGAGCCGTTGCGTCCCGGACCAGCCGGGCGCCATTCCGAGGCCCGACTCGGGCAAGCCGAGCTTGATCCCGCTCTCTGCGATGCGGATGTCGGCGACCGCCGCCAGTTCGAGGCCGCCGCCGAAGGCGTGCCCGGTCAGCGCCGCGATCAGCGGGACGCGCAGCCGCGCCAGCGCCTCGAACGCGCGGTGTCCGGCCCGCGTCCAGTCTCGCCACATCTCGAGCGGCGGCAGGCCACCCCATGCCGCGATGTCGCCGCCGGCGCAGAACGCCTTGCCCTCTCCCGAGAGGATCGCGACCCGCGCCTCTGGCGAAGCGTCTATGGCGCGGGCCGCCTCCGCCAGCGCGTCGATCATCGCCCGGTCGAGCGCGTTCAGCTTGTCGGCGCGCTTTAGCGTCAGGCGGGCGAGCGGCCCCTCGAAGGCGAGTTGGACGAAACCGCTCACGAGAGCATCTCCTCGGCCGAACGAAGCTGAAGGTTGATCGGCGCGGCGTGGAACAAGGCCGCGTCCATCGGACGGACGTCCTTGGCGACCCGCAGCGGAAATTCGGCCTGAGCGAGAATGTCGCGCTCGAGATCAACGTCCGGCGCGATCTCGGTAACCGTCACGCCATCCTTCTCGAGCCGCATCACGCAACGTTCGGTGACGTAGACGATGTCCTGCCCTTGAGCGACTGCCCGCGGGCCCGAGAAAGAAATCTGCTCGACCGCTTCGACGAGCTTCTTGACCTTGCCTTCCTTGGCGATCTTGACCGCGCCGTCGTGGACTTCGAGCTTCGCGCCTGCGGTGAAATAGCCGGAGAACACGATCTTCTTCGCTCGCGCGGTGATGTCGACGAACCCGCCCACGCCTGCCGTCACGTGCGGGCGCACCCCAAGCTTGGACACGTTGACCGAGCCAAAGCGATCGATCTGCAGGAACGACAGCATCGACATGTCGAAGCCCGCGCCCTGGAAATACGTGAACTGAGCAGGCGATTGCACGATCGCCTCGGCGTTGGACGCGCAGCCGAACTGAAAG
>NZ_JBKQOT010000751.1:0-4661 GCF_052145395.1 Roseiarcus sp. | reverse complement strand
CATGCCACAAACTGTTCCAATATCGTCTCCAAAGGCTTGATTCGCGCCTCCAGAGGTAGAATCGATCAAACCGCAGACCCGCAAGACCCGCAAATTCCCTCAAATCTTTCCAAATGCGATTCCCCTGCAGGTGACGCTGTCCCCCCTTGCCAAGTGACGACGGACGGCCGCATTGCGTTCCCGGAGGACTGGAATTCCTCAAACTGCGACCCCGACCGTCACGATCCGGAATGGCCGCTCAACGTCGATACGCGACGTTCAATCGCTCGGCGACGGAAGACTGCAAAGCTTTCGAATGCAGCCGTTTGGCCGCCGCGATTTCGCTGCTAGGTTCGGGCGAAGGGCCCGCTTGCGAGGGCCAAGGGGACGCCGGTGAGATTGGACAGGACATCCCGCGGCTTCGTCTCGACCGGCCGCCTGCCCGCGCCCGAGACCGTCGCCGCCCTGGTCGACGAAGCCTACGCGCGCTTCCGCGCCAATACGGACGGCGCGGTTTCACGAGTCTATCCCACCCTCGCCCGCGCTCCCGCCGATCTCTTCGGCCTCTCGGTCGTCGGAACGAACGGCGCGGTCCACGCGGCGGGCGACTGGAACCATCCCTTCACGATCATGAGCGTGTCAAAGCCTTTCGTGTTCGCGCTCGTCTGCGACGTGATGGGGCCCGACGCCGCTCGGAAAGCTATCGGCGTCAACGCCACCGGCCTGCCCTTCAACGCCCTCGCCGCCATGGAGCGCGACCCGGACGGCCGTACCAATCCGATGGTCAATCCCGGCGCCATCGCCGCGACCAGCCTCGTCCCGGGCGCGACGCTCGACGAGCGCTGGGCCTTCCTCGGCGACGGCCTGTCGCGCTTTGCCGGGCGCGAGCTTGCGCTGGATGAGGAGGTTCTGGCGTGCGCGCTCGCGAGCAACGCGCGCAATCGGGCGATCGCCCAACTCCTGCAAAGTTTTGGGCGGATCGCCGGCGACCCGGCCGAGGCGCTCGAACTCTACACGCGGCAGTGCTCGCTGAACGTGACCGCGAAAGATCTCGCCGTTATGGGGGCGACGCTGGCCGACGGCGGAGTCAATCCGCTGACCAAGGACCGCGTGGTCGATCCGGAGAGCGGCAAGCGCGCGCTCGCCGTCATGGCGACGCCGGGCTTGTACGAGACGTCCGGGGACTGGCTCTATGACGTGGGCCTGCCGGGCAAGAGCGGCATCGCCGGCGGGATCGTCGCGGTCTCGCCCGGCAAGGGCGCGCTGGGCGCCTTCGCGCCGCGGCTCGACGCCGCGGGCAACAGCGTCAAGGGTGGGCTCGCGGCCCGCTTTCTTTCGCAGGAACTGGGCTTAAGCCTGTTTGCCTCCAGCGCCGAGCCATGATTGATCCGCCGGCCGTTGAGCGAAATGGCGAAGGGCGGCGTCCTTGGACCCTCACCCCGCCGCTTCGCGGCTTCCCTCTCCCGGTGGGAGAGGGGCGTCTCCTTCCCCTTGAGGGGGAAGGTGGCCCGAAGGGCCGGATGAGGGTTCTGGCGCGCGCGCCATGTCCAAAGGGAAACTGAAATGACGTCGATTCAGGTCCCCGGGCTTCTGACCTTCACGATCGCCATCGTCGTGTTCTTCGTCGGCGCGGGGGTCAATCGCGCGATCAAGCCGCTGCAGAGCTGGAACATCCCGGAGGCCGTGACGGGAGGCCTCATCGCGGCGGCCGCGACGCTGATCGCCTATGTCGTCTTCCGGGTCGAGGTGAACTTCTCGCTCGAAGCCCGCGACATGCTCCTCCTCTATTTCTTCACCGGCATCGGCCTCAACGCCAAGCTCGATGACCTGATCTCGGGAGGCCGGCCGTTCCTGATCCTGCTGGCGCTGACGCTCGTCTATCTCGCGCTCCAGAACCTGATCGCGGCGGGCAGCGTCGCGGCGCTCGGCCTTCCCGCCGGGATGACGCCGCTTCTCGGCTCGGCCGCGCTGATCGGCGGGCACGGCACCACGATCGCCTGGGCGCCGATCATTGCCGCACGGTTCGGCTTGAGCAACGCGCTCGAGGTCGGAATCGCGACAGCGACGCTCGGGCTCGTGGTCGCAAGCCTCGTCGGCGGTCCGATCGCCGGATACCTCATCCGCCGCCACGGTCTAGCTGGACCGAAGGCGCCGGATCCTGTGGTCGGCGTGCCGGACGATCCGGGCGACAAATACGCCGACGACCTCAATCACATCACGCTTCTCCGCACGCTGCTGATCCTCAACGTCGTGATCCTGATCGGTTTCGCGCTGCAGGAGATCGTCAATGAAAGCCGGATCAAGCTGCCGCTGTTCGTGATCTGCCTCATCGTCGGCATCGTCGTCACCAACACGGCGCCGCGGTTTTTGCCGGCCATGCAATGGCCGACCCGATCGCGCGCGCTGGCGCTGATTTCCGACCTGTCGCTCAACGTGTTCCTCGCCATGTCGCTGATGAGCATGCAGCTCTGGACGCTCGGCGGACTCGGCATCGCGCTGGTGGCGGTGCTCGCGGTCCAGACCGTTGCGGCGGTCGCCTATATCGTCTTCGCCGTCTTCCCGCTGATGGGGCGGAATTACGAGGCGGCGGTGATCTCGGCCGGATTCACCGGCATCACCCTCGGCGCGACTCCGACCGCGATCGCCAACATGACCGCGGTGACCAAGCTGCACGGCGCCTGCGCCCGGGCCTTCATCATTTTGCCGCTCGTCTCGGCCTTCTTCATCGACATCGCCAACGCCGTGGCGATCGGCCTCATCGTGCGCTGAAGCGCGATGAAATGGGGTCGCGACGGTCAAATCTTTGCCCGACGCCTGGGGCGGAGGAAGGCGGGAGCGCCTTTCCCTCACGCACGATGGCGCGACTTTTGATTGCAGCAAATCGGAAATACCGGTAGGATCCCGTCCATGCGAGCCTCAGACGAAGCGCAAGCGGATCGACGCGGTCCTCGAACGGGACGCGGCCGTTTGCCGGGGGATGGGCCGCATGACGAAGGAGATTCGCGCGAAAGGATTTTTGCGCAAACTCGAGTGCAACGCATTGAAAAGTCACGATTCACGGGTGAACAAGAGGGTCAAATCCGGCGCCGAACGCATGTCGAACGCGTGTCGAACGCGCGCTGAATGACGCCGGACGGCGCCGAATGCGCCCTCAGGCGCGCGCAATCGCGGCCTCGACGTCGGCCCGGCGCGGCAGCGGCGCGACCGCGCCGTAGCCCAGCGTCGACAACGCCGCCGCGACATTGGCGAAGCGGGCGGCGGCGAAGGGATCGGCTGTGCGGACGAATTCGGCCAGAAAGGCGCCGTCGAAGCAGTCGCCGGCGCCGGTCGCATCGATCGCCGAGACGGCGAACGGGGCAATCCGCTCGCGCCGCCCGGCGTTGGCGACTAGCGCGCCGGCCTTGCCGAGCTTCACCACCACCAGCCGCGCGCCGAGGCTGAGATAGAAGTCGGCGATGGCGTCGGGGTCGGTCAGGCCGGCGAGCTCCTTGGCGTCGTCGAGGCCCGGCAAGGCGATGTCGCACGACCGCATCGCCTCGTGGATCACCGCCCGCGCCCTTCTCAGCGGCCAGAGTTTTACGCGCAGGTTCGGATCGTAGGAAACAAGGCGCTTGGCGTCGCGGGCGATGTCGATCGCCGCGAAGGCGGCGTCGGCGGCCGAGGACGAGATCGCCTGGGTGATCCCGGACAGATGCAGGACCTGCGTCGCCTTGATGCGATCGACCGGCAAGTCGCTCTCGCCGATCCGGCTCGCCGCCGAGCCCGCCCGCATGTAGGAGAACTGGTGCCCCTCAGGCCCATGGGTGACGAAATAGAGTCCGGTATGCGCGCCGCCGTTGATGACGACCCGGCTCGCGTCCACGCCCTCCTTCAGCCACAGCTCGGTCAGCGCCTGTCCGAACCGGTCGGCGCCGATCGCGGTGAAATAGGCGGCGTCGGAGCCGAGCCGCGCCGCCGCGATCATCGCGTTCGACGTGTCGCCGCCAAAACCTTGTACGAACGGCGCGTCGTCGTGCGCCTGATTGAGTTCGACCAGCGGCTCGCCAATCGCAAGAAGGTCCGACATGCTCTCCTCGTCGCCACGGCGACCGCGACCCCGGCCATGACCCCACCGGCGGCGCGATGGGCGATGCGCATGGCTCTCGCCGACCGGAACAGGGCGCGCGCGCGGTTGGCCGCGAGCGCGTAGGCCGCAAGCGTCGAGGCGATCACGGGAATGCAGATCGCCATCAACTCCGCAAGCCTCATCGGCGTCAGGCTTTTCACGTCGACCACCAGCGGCATGATCGACAGAACGAACACCATCACCTTCGGGTTGCCGAGCGTCAGCGATAGCGAACCGAAGAAGGCGCGAAAGCCCCGCGAGGCGGGCGGCGGCGCTTCGCCGCGCGCGGCCGACGCGGTCGCCGTGCGCCAAGCGAGATAGAGTAGATAGGCGGCGCCCGCATACTTGATCGCCGCAAAGGCGCCGGCGAAGGCGTTGGCGAGCGCGGCGAGGCCGGTTCCGGCGACGACGAGCCAGATCATGTCGCCGACCACATAGCCGGCGATGAACGGGGCGACGCCGGCAAGCCCATAGGCGATGACCCGCGCCACCAGCGCCGCGAGGCCGGGGCCGGGCGTCGCGACCGCGGCGAAATAGACGGCGGCGAACAGGACGAGCGAACCGAGCGTCATGAAGC
>NZ_JBKQOT010000750.1:0-4187 GCF_052145395.1 Roseiarcus sp. | reverse complement strand
CTTGTCGGCTCGGATCGGGGTCGAGACATAGAGCACCGGCCCCGCGGGCGAGTCGCGCCGGCCGACAAACTCTTTCCGCGACGCGTCGCTGCGGAACATGTCGACGACGTCCCGCTCCCAGTCCGACGTGCGGTCGCGCGGATTGGTCGGGTTGAGAGCAGCCTCCTTATAGGAAAAGTCGGGGTATTGCTGGCGGAAGTAGTTGAACGCTTCTGTCGCGGCGAAGAACGGAATCGATTGCGGCAGAAACTCCTTGACGGTCGCGTCCTGCCGCTCCTGCCGGGCCGAGGCGAGAAGCCGCTGCGCCGCGCCCTGCAGCGCCTGCTGCTCTCGGGCCGTCGGCATCTGCGCGATCGCCTTGGTCATTGCTTCCGGAAGGCGCGTGTTGAGAAACTGATCGAGGCTCTTGTCGGTCCGCTCGGCTTGGGACTGCTCGCGGTCGAGCAGCGGCGCGACCTGGTTGGTTGTGTAGGTCCGCATCGCCTGCGCCGTCTCCAGCATGATGCGGGCTTTGTCCAGAATTTCGCGCTCCGCGTTGGCCGAAACCTGCCACCAGACAACGCTGCTCATCGCCGCATAGCCGGCTACGACGATCGGGACGAGGAACAGATTGAACTTCAAAAAGAATCGCAGCTCCGTCACGAGTCGAGCGATGTTGAACTCTACCTGGAACAGCAATAAATTCAGTTTCAAGACTGTCTGCATGACGAGCGCCCCATACTCAGGAGACCAAATTCCGATGCAAACGACGTATTATTAAATATATCACGGGATTTAGCCCAGTCCCGCCGCTTTTCGCGAGGTGCGTCGACTTGCCGCGAAAACTGGGTGCTCCCGATTTATTTCTAGGGCGTTCAAAAGGTTGCAATGATTTTGCGCCAGGCGCAAGGCCTTCGACGACCCGCCGCGAAGCGCAATGGCGGCGGCAAAGGCTGTTCAGGGGATTGCCAATCCCACTTGCGGTGGGCCGACATCCACTGCTTGGGCGCCTCGCGGATGAAGGCCTCGAACTGGCCCTGGAGGGCCGCAGCGGCGGCGACCGCGTCGGCCTCGCGATCGTCGGTCTCCGGGATCGGCGCCCTACATCCTAGACGAATAGGCGCGTCGTATCCTTGAGCCAAGAGCGACGCCTCGACCCGGTTCGAAAGGGCCGATTGCTTCGGTTGCAACCTCGAGCAGCAATTACTGTAAGTTTTTAAACCGGAGAGTTGTGTGAGCGCGATCACAGCAAAAATTTTTTTATGTTGACGTAAAGAAGACTCGAATCGCGCGAGAAGGCGCAGCGTGGGGGGATGCGCACATGAGGCAAACGCGGCGCTTGCGGGGGGCTGCGGCGCGACTGTCCTTCCGGTGGCGTGCGGCGATCCTCAGCCGGCTCAATGGACCGGGCGGGCTCTATAACTTGGGCAACGCGCTCGGATTCGGCGCGGGCCTGCTCGTGACGTTTCTCGTTGCGACGGAGTCAATGGACAGCTTCTCGAACGTTCTGTCGATCGGAATCCGTTATGTCGCGGGAAGTCCGGCCGCCATCGCCCTCGCGGTCGCAACAGCGATCTTCTTTTGGAGCGGCGAGGCTTATCATCGGGCTTGGTCGAACGGATATCCGCCCGATCAGAAATTGACCCGGCTTGGAGATCTTTCCTCAGGCTTTGGAGCGATTGCGCTTGGCGCGGGTTTATACCTGCTCAGCAATCCTTTCCTCGCCGCTAGTTCAGGGGTGCTGCATGCCGCGGGGAAGTTCGGAAGCGCGTTTGGCGTCCGCGGCGAGCCGTGGTTTCCGCGTCTGAAGATTGACGCCAGCGCCTTGTGCCGCAACATCGAATTGATCAGTCGCATTCCAGGGATCATCGCAACGACGGCCGATGTCTTCTCTTCGAAAGCGCACGATGACGGCGTCTTTACGTTCAACGCATTGGCGATGCTCAGTTGCTACTTGATCTGGGCGATCGCCGATTCGATGCTGCTTCCGCGAGACAGCATTGTGGTCAGATTGTTTCGCCCCAGCTTGGCTCCAAAAATTCGCGTTTAGCGAGATTGTCTTCAGGCGCCTCAAAGTAGAGGTAACCCCATGCGTCTCTGTCTTGCCGCGGCTTTCCTATCGAGCGCTGCTCCGGCCCTCGCTCACGATCAATGGGCGAACGGCAATCCCGTCCCGGGCTGGATCAAGTCAGCGTGCTGCGGAGTCGCGGACGCGCATCATCTCCGGCCCGATCAGGTCGCGTTCAACGCGCGCGGCGAATATGTCGTCGAAGGCTATCACGCGCCCCTCGACGCCAAGTTCGCGCTGCCGAGCCAGGACGGCGAGTACTGGATCTTCTATCGCGAATATCTCGACGGCTCTCAGTCGGCCGCTTTCTGCTTTTTCGTCCCGATGAATTTCTAGGGAGCGGCCATATTGAGCGCTCAAACCTTTTTTCGCGTCGTCTGTGACGGGGCGATGATCGCTGCGGGCTTGACGCCAGCCGAGGCCCAAAGCCCAAATCTTGGTCGGCGAACTGCTGCAGGGAATGGCCCTCGGGTGCGCGGCCCCCGCCCGACCGTCGCCGCTTCGCCGATGGCGGAAGCAGAGCGGCGACGCGAGCGCGCAATGTCGCTCGGGGTGGGGACGGATTTTATGACTGCGGCGCCGATGATCATCATCGGCGCCGCGTCAGGCTCGCTCACGCTGCTGGCCGACGCGATGCGCGGCAGCCTGCTCACGCTCCTCGAGTTTTTCGCCTACCTCATGTTGCGGCGCATCCACCGCGGGCGACTACCCAGCTATCAGTACGGATGCGGCAAGATCGAAAGCTTTCTCAATGTGCTGATAGGCGCGGCCCTCGTGCTCTCGAGCGTCTGGGTGTTCGCGATGGGCGTCGTCAACCTCATCGAGCCGCCGCAACCCCGCCCGATCGGGCTCGCTGCGGCGACGGCGATCGCAGCCATAAACGCCGCGCAGAACGCCTGGATGTTCGTGACCTTCCTGCGCGCCCGCCAAGTCGGAGCCTCGATTCTGATCGACGGGCAGGTGAGGACGCGGCTCCTGAAGCTCGTCTCCTCGATTATCGCGACGCTCGCCATCCTTGTCTCGGCGATGTTCGCCGGCCAGATCAGCGGTCGGGTCTCGGACCTGGTCGGTTCGGCGGTGGTGGTCCAGATGATGCTCTGGACGGCGTACCAGCTGATTGCTGGCGCCTTGCCCGACCTCATGGACAGAATGCTCGATCCCTCGCTGCTCACGCTGGTCAACCGCGTGCTCCTCTGCAACTTCGACCGCATCGACGCGATCCATCACGTGCGCACCCGGCGCTCCGGGGTGATGAAGTACATCGAGATCGGGGTCGGCTTTTCCGCGGACCGGCGCATCGGCGAGATCGACGCGATCAACCAATCCCTGAAAAAGGAGCTGGAGGCGCAGATTCCGGACGCAAAGGTCACCATTGTCGCCTCGGCGGCGCCGCTTTGACAACGGCCATGCGTTCGGCGTGCTGCGGAGTGTCGGCGCGGGCCTAATCCCACTTCCGATGCCCCCACATCCACTGCTCGGGCGCCTCGCGGATGAAGGCCTCGAACTGGCCCTGAAGCGCCGCAGTGGCGGCGACCGCGTCGGCGTCGCGGTCGTTGGTCTCCGGGATCGGCACGCGCACGGCCTTGATGCGGAAGCGCACATTCGGCAAACGGTAGGCCGCGCCGGCGTAGAGCGGCAGCCCGGTCGTGCGGGCGAGCAGCGCGGGGAAGACGTTCGAGCGCGCCGGATGGCCGAAGAACGGCACCGCGGTGCCGCGGTCGTCGCGCAAGTCCGCGAGGAAGGCGGGATAGCCGCCGCTCTTCGCCGCCCTCAGGAGCGCCCGCGCCGTCACCGGGGTCTTGGGCAGGAGGCCGCCCTCGTAGAGGAACGCCCGCATCCTCTGGGTCTCGGCGTCCACGAGGGGGTTGCTCATGCGCTGATAGACGCCGGTGAACGGCACGCCCATGCGCTTGCTCGCGTAGGCGACGAGCTCCCAGTTGCAGAGGTGCAACCCACACACCACGCATGGCCCGCCGCGCGCGATTTCGTCGATCTGGGCCTCGGATTCGAAAGTCACCCGGCCAGCCGACGCAATCTTTTCCAGGTGGAACGACTCGCCGAAGGTGCGGCCGAGATTTTCCCACATCTTTGCGGCCAGCCTCTTGCGCTGCGCATCGGTCATGTCGGGATAGGCGAGGGC
>NZ_JBKQOT010000749.1:0-3365 GCF_052145395.1 Roseiarcus sp. | reverse complement strand
GGCCGCAAGACCATCCTGGTTCGCGTCGAAACCTCGCCTGAGGACATTGGCGGCATGCACGCCGCCGAGGGCATTTTGACCACGCGCGGCGGCATGACCTCGCACGCGGCCGTCGTCGCGCGCGGCATGGGCAAGCCATGCGTCGCGGGGGCGGGCACGATCCGCATCGACTATGTGAAGGAGACGATGACCGCCGGCGGCGTCACGCTCAAGAAGGGCGACGTCATCACCATCGACGGCGCGAGGGGCGAGGTGATCCAGGGCGCGGTGCCGATGATCAAGCCGGAGGTCAGCGGCGATTTCGCCATCCTCATGGGCTGGGCCGACGCGGTAAGGCGCATGAAAGTGCGCGCCAACGCCGAGACGCCCGAGGATGCGCGCCACGCCAAAGAGTTCGGCGCCGAGGGCATTGGCCTGTGCCGCACCGAGCACATGTTCTTCGAGGGCGACCGGATCGTCGCGATGCGCGAGATGATCCTGTCCGACAACGAGGAGGGGCGGCGCGCCGCGCTCGCCAAGCTCCTTCCGATGCAGCGCCAGGACTTCGCGGATCTGTTCGAGATCATGAGCGGCCTTCCAGTCGTGATTCGGCTGCTCGACCCGCCGCTGCACGAGTTCCTGCCGAAGACCGACGCGGAGATCGAGGAGGTCTCGAAGGGCATGGGCGTGCCCGCCGAGAAGCTGCGCGCCATCTCGGCCGAACTGCACGAGTTCAATCCGATGCTCGGATTCCGCGGCATTCGTCTCGCGGTCCGCTATCCGGAAATCGCCGAGATGCAGGCGCGCGCGATCTTCGAGGGCGCGGTCATCGCAGGCAAGAAGACCGGAAACCCGGTCACCGCCGAGGTCATGCTTCCGGTCATCTTCGGCAGGCCGGAGTTCGATCTGGTCAAGCCGATCATCGTCGCGGCGGCGGAGGCGGTCGCCAAGGAAACCGGCGTGACGGTGCCCTACTCGGTCGGCACAATGATCGAACTGCCGCGCGCGGCCCTCCGGGCGGGCGACATCGCCGAGAGCGCCGAATTCTTCTCCTTCGGCACCAACGACCTGACCCAGACGACGCTCGGCATTTCGCGCGACGACGCGGGATCGTTCCTCGGCATCTATACGGCCAAGGGCCTCCTGCCCGCCGACCCGTTCGTCAGCATCGATACGGTCGGCGTCGGCGAACTCGTCAAGATCGCCGCCGAACGCGGCAGGGCGGCTCGGCCCGGCATCAAGCTCGGCATCTGCGGCGAGCACGGCGGCGATCCGGCCTCGATCGCCTTCTGCGAGTCGGTGCACCTCGACTACGTGTCCTGCTCGCCCTTCCGCGTGCCGATCGCCCGCCTCGCCGCGGCGCAGGCGGCGCTGGGACGCAAGGCGCACTCGACCGCCTGACCGCAGCCGCTGGGTCTTAACAGGAAAGGGGCGCTCGCGCGGGCGTCCCTTTTTTCTTGTCGTCGCAGGCGTCCGACGCCATTCTCGGCTGAAACGCCGAGAGCGGCAGGAGGACAAGCTGACGGACCCATCCGCGCCCCCATCCGCGCCCGTCACCGCCGAACACAAGCGGCTCGCTGAAAGCGCCCTCGACCGCCCCGGCGCGTGGAAGGCGATCGGCCCGTACTTAAGCGAACGCGCCTGGGGAACCGTGCGCGAGGACTACAGCGCCGACGGAAAGGCATGGGCCTATTTCCCCTATGAGCACGGAAGGTCGCGCGCCTATCGCTGGAGCGAGGACGGGCTCGCGGGCGTCTCAGACCGCAGCCAGACGCTGTGCTTCGCGCTGGCGCTGTGGAACGGGCGCGACCCGTTCCTCAAGGAGCGGCTGTTCGGCCTCTCGGGCCCGGAGGGCAATCACGGCGAGGACGTCAAGGAATACTGGTGGTACGTCGACGCCGCGCCAACCGCGTCCTGGCTGAGCTGGCTCTACCATTACCCTCAAGGCCCCTTCCCCTACGCGCGCCTGCGCGAGGAGAACGCGCGTCGCAACCGGAACGACCGCGAATACGAGCTCGCCGACACGGGCGTCTTCGACGATGGCCGCTACTGGCGAGTCGCCGTCGACTACGCGAAGGCCGCGCCGTTCGACCTCTGCATCCGCATTCGCGTCCGCAACGCCGGCCCGGACGCGGCGACGCTCGACGTGCTCCCGACGCTGTGGTGGCGCAACCGGTGGTCGTGGGACGAAGGAGCACCGCGGCCGGAGATCGCCGCGGCCCCGTCGCCGCGCCCGGACCAGGCGCTGGCGACGGCCGCCGACGAAACCGGCGCAACCTGGCGTCTGGCGGCCGGGCCGGCGCCAAGCGGCGGGCCGCCCGAGCTTCTGTTCTGCGACAATGAGACCAACATCCCGTTTCTCTACGGCGGCGCGTTGAAGACGCGCTACCCGAAGGACGGGATCAACGATCACGTCGTTTCGGGCGCAACGACGGTCAACCCCGACCGGCGCGGCACGAAGATGGCGGCGCGCTATCGCTTGACCGTCGCGCCGGGCGGCGAGGTCGAATTGCGGCTGCGGCTTGGGCGCGATGACGGCAGCGCTTCCCTCGATCTGGCCGAATCCTTCACCGACGCGCTGGCGACGCGTGAGCGCGAAGCGGACGAATTCTACGCGGCGATGCGGCCCGCAAACACCGGCGATGAGGAAGCCGGGATCATGCGGCAGGCCTACTCCGGCATGATCTGGAGCCAGCAGTTCTACCATTTCAGCGTCACGCGCTGGCTCGACGGGGATCCGACAGAGCCGAAGCCGCCGGCCGGGCGCCAGACCGCGCGCGACTGCAAATGGCGGCACTTGAACGCCCACGACATCATCGCCATGCCGGACAAGTGGGAGTACCCGTGGTTCGCCGCCTGGGACCTCGCCTTCCACTGCGTGGTGCTGGCGCGCGTCGATCCGGCCGCGGCGAAGCATCAGCTCTTGCTGCTGTATCGCGAATGGTACATGCATCCGACCGGGCAGCTTCCGGCCTACGAATGGGACTTCTCCGACGTCAATCCGCCGGTTCAAGCCTGGGCGGCGCTGACGGTGTTCCGGATCGACGGCAGCAGCGATTTCAACTTCCTCGCGCGCGCCTTTCACAAACTGCTGATCAACTTCACCTGGTGGGTGAACCGCAAGGACGCGCTCGGCGATAACGTGTTCGAAGGCGGGTTCCTCGGACTCGACAACATCGGGCCGTTCGACCGCTCGGCGGCGCTGCCCGGGGGCGGCGTGCTGGAGCAGTCGGACAGCACGGCCTGGATGGCGAAATACTGTCTCAACATGCTCGAGATGGCGCTGCATCCTCGCGGCCCTCCTGTGCCAGCGCGTCGTCATGTTCAAGTACCGCGTCCGCCTCGAGGTCGACACGCTCGACGTCTTCGCCGTGCACGGCGTCGGC
>NZ_JBKQOT010000748.1:0-2514 GCF_052145395.1 Roseiarcus sp. | reverse complement strand
TCGACACGCGTTCGGCGCTGGATTTGACGCTCTTATTCACCCGTGAATCGTGACTTTTCAACGCGTTACACTCGAGTTTGCGAAAAATTCTCTTCGCGATTTTCTTCGTGATGCGGCCCATCCCCGGGCAAGCAGCCGCGTCCCGTTTCAGGACGCCGTCGACCCGCTTGCGCTGTAAGGCTCGCACGAAGGGATCATACCGGCACTTCTGCTTTTCTGCAATCAAAAGTCGCGCCATCGTCGCGACCCCACTTCATCGTGGTTTAACGCGCGAACACGTCGCGAATGTCGGCGGGCGCCTCTGCAGCGTCGCGGATGTCGAGCAGATTTTCGATGTGCGTCAGGTGCCGCTCCATCGCCTCAGCCGCGCGGGGCGCGTCGTGCGCCGCGAGCGCCTCGACGAGCGTCTCGTGCTCTTCCTCAGAACAGGACCGCGCCGCGCGGGAGCCGTAAAGGCCGATGATGAGCGACGTGCGCGCGACGAGCTCCTCGAGGAACTTGGTCAGCACGGAGTTGCCCGCCGCTTCGGCGAGTCGAAGATGGAACTGGCCGGAAAGCCGGATCGACTCACTGCGGTCGCCGCGCGCCTCCGCCGCGCCGCCTGCGCGCGCATTGGCGCTGAGCTCGCGGAGCGTGCCCGCGTCGATGCGCTGTGCCGCCGCAAGGACGATCGCGCGTTCGATCGCGCGCCGGGCGTCGAACACGTTGCGGGCCTCCTCGGCGTCCGGGCTCGCGACGAAGGCCCCGCGATGGGCGTGGAGCGTCACGACGCCGCGCTCCGCCAGAACGACGAGAACGCGGCGGATCTGCGTGCGGCTGCTCTCGAACGCTTCGCAGAGCGGCGCCTCCGGAAGTTTCGCCCCGGCCGCCAGTCTCTGGTCCATGACCGCTGCGACGATGCGCTCGACGATCGCCGCATCGGAGAGCGGCTGTTGAAGATCGTCGTCGACTAACGCCATTCGCCCCACGCCCCTTCGGGTTCGGCCGGGATTCCGTGAAGCCCGGCACGAGTCTTGAAATCAAGTTTCATCCGTCCTGGCGACGCCGTCGTTGACGATTTCGGCGTCACGATCTGCCCGTTCTTTGCGCTCGTGCACAAATGTTCAGAGATTGTCGACAATTTTCTTCTGTCATGTTGACAAGATTTTGTCCGCGCCGCAACCTCCAAGCGTCCGGACGACGGCGCACGCTTTCCCGCCCCGGCGGCGCCCCGGCCGCATTCGGAGGATTTCCAACATGGCGTCTCGATACCCTTCCATCCGCGCCGGCATCTTCGGCCTCGCGTCTGCGCTCGCCTTCGCCGCCGCCGTTCCGGCGCATGCGGCGAACCCCGTGCTCAAGATCGGCTTCGTCGGCGTGACCAGTGGCCCCGCCGCCGCCTGGGGAACCTCGAATGTCCGCTCGATGCAGACGCTCGCCGACTGGTGGAACAGCCAGGGCGGGGTGAAGATCGGCGACAAGACCTACGACATCGACGTCGTCACCTTCGACGACCAGAAGGACCCGAAGCGCGCCATCGCCGGCATGGAGAAGATGGCGCAGGAGGGGATCCACTACGTCGTCGGACCGAACGTCGACGACGGCGCCGCGGCGGTCAGGCCCGTGGCTGAGAAGGCCGGCATCATCTACTTCCCCTACGCCTTCCCGAAGGAACTCTACACCAAGCCCGCCTCCAACGCCGTGCTCGGCATGGTCGCGAGCTACCAGTCCGGTCCGGCGATCTACAAGTATCTGAAAGAGAACAAGGGCGTGAAGACGGTCGCGTTCGTCGCGGCCAACGAATCCGACCCGCTGAGCCAGCGCGACAGCGGCGTGGCCGCGGCCAAGGCGCTCGGCCTCGACGTCGTCGCCGCCTCCGACACCTACGCGAACGACACGCGCGACTTCACGCCCGTCCTGACCCCGATCGTGAAGCTCAACCCGGACCTGCTCGTCCTTTCCGGCGTCGCGCCGGCGAACGCGCCGCTCCTCATCCGCTCGGCGCGCGAGCTCGGCTACAAAGGCCTCATCTCCACCGAGACGGCGCAGGACGCCAAGGTGCTCGAGGAAGGCGCGGGCGACCTCGCCGACGGCTTCATCTCGGTCGGCGGCGCTTCGACGCCCGAAATCCGCTCCAAGGCGATGGAGGAATTCATCGACCGCTACACCAAGAAATTCGGCGAGTACAACGACGAATCGAACACCAAGGTCTATGCGCTGCAGTATATCGTCGACACGCTCAAGGCCGACCCGAAGGCGATCGACGACGTCGACGAATTCAAGAAGACGATCGACGCGTTCTCGGCCCCGAATCCATACCTGAAGGACTCCTCGGCGACGCTGCACTATGTCGGCACGACCTCGTTCGGCCAGAAGCGCCAGCTCGCGGTCCCGCTCGTCGTCAACGCGTACAAGGACGGCAAGTTCGAGACGCTGTTCGTCGCCAACGTCGACTGAGCGGCGTCGCGCTTGAGCCGGCCGACGGGCAACGGACGAATGGACCCATCCCCTCCCCCCTTGTGGGGGAGGGCCAGG
>NZ_JBKQOT010000747.1:0-3171 GCF_052145395.1 Roseiarcus sp. | reverse complement strand
TAACTCAGTCCGACAGGCTGCTAGCCACGGTTGATCTCGACCCTTCGCCAGCAGACCCTGAGCTCAGGAGTCGCCAGGATGCGAACCTCGCGGTGAAAGCGCCCGCCGATTCTCCACCCGTTGACGGCAGTCCGAGCCTGCCGAAAGAGGAGAGGCCGGCAGCCCCGGGCGGAGCGCGGTCGGAATCCGTCCAGTCGCTCGTCCGCGCGCTCGGCGTGATCAACCGGCTTTCCGAGTCCGCCGATGGCATGACGCTGACGAGGATCGCCGAATGCGTCGATCTCGCCCCGTCCACCGTCCACAGGCTCCTCACGACCCTCGAACAGGAGCGGTATGTGCGATTCGACCAGGAACGACGGTTGTGGTCGGTCGGCGTCCAGACGTTCGTAGCCGGTTGTGCGTTTCTCAGGAGGCGCGACCTCGTCGAGGTGGCGCGACCTTACATGCGCGCGCTGATGGAGGAATGCAGAGAGACGGTGAACCTCGCGGTCCAGAACGACCACGAGGCGATATACGTCCATCAGATCGGCCATCCGACCATCGCGCGCCCCCTGGCAAAACCGGGCGCACGAGTCCCACTCTATTGCTCGGGTGTCGGAAAGGCCCTGCTCGCGGCCATGACGGAGGAGGAGGTAGAGAGGCTTCTGCCCGAAATGGACAGTCGCCGGCTCACGCCCAATACGATCGTCAGCCGATCGGCGCTGCGAGAGGACATCGCGGGGATTCGGGAACGCGGATTCGCCGTAGACGACGAGGAGCACGCGGTCGGTCTGCGCTGCGTGGCGGCTTTGGTGTTCAACGAACTCCGCGAGCCGATCGCCGCGCTCTCGATATCCGGCTCGACGACACGGATCTCGCATTCAAAGATACCGCGTCTCGGGGAGCTCTTGCGTCAGAAGGCCGCTCGGATCACCGCCAAGCTCGGCGGCGCCGGCCCCGCCGCACTTTGACGGATCTGGGTATGCGACGCGGCAGCGGAGTTCCTGACCGCAATGACTGAGGGATTATCGCCGGCTCACGGTGAGTCGCAACCGATTGACCGCCGTCGAGCAATGCGAGCGGTGGCGGGCGTTGCCGCGGGCGTTGCGCTCGGTCCAGGGACCGCGCAGGCGGCCGATGACGAGGCCCTCCCGAGGCAAACCGCGCCTGGCGCCGACGTGATGACCCCGCCCTATGGGCTGCCTTCGGTCTACGAAGCCGGTGTTGTCCGTCGAGAGCGCACCGGAGGCTCGCCCTACCCGACGCGGAAGGCGGCGGCCAGTCTAACCCCTCTTCAGGATTTGCATGGCGTCATTACGCCGAACGGCCTGCATTACGAAAGGCACCATTCCGGGGTCCCGGCGATCGATCCGAACGATCACCGGCTGTTGATCCATGGGGAGGTCGAGAGGCCGATGATCTTCAGTGTCGTCGACATCCTGCGCTTTCCCGCGGTGTCGCGAATCTGCTTCCTCGAATGTTCCGGCAACACACAGAATTGGGGCGAGCCGGTTGCCCAATACACGGTCCAGGACACACACGGATTGCTGAGTTGCTGCGAATGGACCGGCGCGCCGTTGAAGGCGGTGCTCGAAGAGGTCGGGGTGAGGCCGGAGGCCCTCTGGATGCTGGCCGAGGGAGGCGACGCCGCCGCGATGACCCGCAGCATTCCTGTCGAGAAGGCTTTCGACGACGCCTTGCTCGCCTATGCCCAGAACGGCGAGAAGCTGCGTCCCGAGCAGGGCTATCCGTTGCGGCTGCTGTTGCCCGGCTTCGAAGGCAATACGAACGTCAAGTGGCTACGACGGCTGAAGTTCGGCCGGAAGCCGTGGCAAACGCGCGAAGAGACTTCGAAATACAGCTGGGTGATGCCTGACGGCTCGGTGCGGCAGTTCAACTTCGTCATGGAGGCGAAGTCGGTCGTCACCTCGCCGTCCGGCGGCCAAAGGCTTCGGGACCGTGGGTACTACGAGATCTCGGGCCTTGCATGGTCGGGACGCGGCAAGATCGAGAAAGTCGACGTCAGCATTGACGGCGGCGCGTCATGGACACAAGCGTCCTTGCAGGAGCCCATTCTGCCGAAATGTCTCACTCGATTCCGCGCGCCCTGGCGCTGGACCGGCGAGGCCGCGGTCCTGACCAGCCGCGCGACCGACGAAACCGGCTACGTTCAACCGAGCCGCGACGAACTCCTGAAAGAGCGCGACGCGCGCTCGTACTACCACTACAATGGCATGCAGCGCTGGCGGGTCGCCGACGACGGCGTGGTCAGCAATGGCGGCTAGGCGCGCGGCATGGGCGGCGGTTCTCGCTGCGGCGATCTTGGCCACGGGCGCCGCGTCCGCGCAGGAGCGCTACGGCCTCGGGCGGCCCGCGACGCAGGCGGAAATCGCGCAATGGAATATCGATGTCGCGCCCGACGGCGAAGGCCTGCCTGTGGGAACCGGCAGCGCTCGCCAAGGCGAGGCGATCTTTGCGAACCACTGCGCCTCGTGTCACGGCGATCGAGGCCAGGGACATCCAATGGATCGGCTCGTTGGCGGCGCCGGCACGATCGCGACGAAGAAACCGGTGAAGACGGTGGGCAGCTTCTGGCCCTATGCGACGACACTGTTCGACTTCGTTCGGCGAGCGATGCCGTTCGACGCGCCGCAGTCCCTTTCGCCATCCGAAACTTACGCGGTCTGCGCCTACGTCCTCTTCCTTAACGGGATTCTCCCAGCCGACGCGACCCTCGACGCAAAGTCTTTGCCGCTGGTGAGGATGCCGAACCGGGACGCCTTCGTCAGCGCGTACAAAACCGGTCCGCGCTGAATGACGGCGTTCCTCGCGCGCTGATCCTTTTGGTTCCCGTCGCTTTTCCACAATGCGGAAAATCTGCCGGAAGGCCTTGGAGCCGAACGCCATTTGAATACTGTCGATAGGAATAGGGATTTAACGGGAGGAAATGAAGTCTGGGCGGCAACAGCGTCCAGGGCGTAAAGTCGGCGGCGCGGCGCTCACTCCAATTTCAGAGTGGGGTGGGTTACGGCGACCGAGGTTTCAATAAACAAGAATTACATGAGGAACCAGGGAGAGTGACATGAAGCTACGCTACGTTTCCGCGGCCGCGCTCGGCGCGCTCATGCTTGGAACCGGCGCTGCCCGGGCGGAAAATGACAACCTCAAGACACTGGAAGGCTTCCACATGAC
>NZ_JBKQOT010000746.1:0-3288 GCF_052145395.1 Roseiarcus sp. | reverse complement strand
CGAAGCCCTCGCCACCTTCACCATCCCGCCCCACCTCCTCTCGGTCCAAAAAATCGAATGAGAACCAAGCCACAGGGCACTTTTAGAATCGCTGCGTAGAGATAGCCGAGATTGACCTCGGCCTCCGGGTCGCCGGTCCGGGCTTCCTCGGCGAGCAGGCGATAGGCGGTTGCGACGTCACCCCGGTTGTAGGCGTCCATGCCGGCGAAGATGTCGCACGACTGCGCGAGCGCGGTCCCTGCCGCAACGAGAAGCGCAATGCTCGCGACCGGCCGCCCGAAGGCCACGCCGCGCGGAAAGTTCAGCCTACGGCCCAGCCCACGGATCACAGAAGCCCCAATAGGCCGGTAGCACTCTTAATTCACAAACACTTGGGCCTCAGCGCTTTCGACAAGCACGAAGCCAAGCGCAGTTTTAACAGTCCTCAAAGTCGACGGTCCGCTGCTCAAAGCTTATAGCCGAACTGCCGAAGGAGATTTTTCCGCCACGCGACGTCATCCTCGCCTTCGATTCCCTTCGGGGAGAGTCCGTCGATGACGCCGAGCAGTCCTCTTCCCTGGTCGGTCTCGGCCACCACCACCTCGGTCGGATTCGCCGTCGCGCAGAAGATCCGGCATACCTCCGGAACCATTTTGATCGCGTTCAGGACGTTGACCGGGTAATAGCCTTCGCCGAGGAATACGATGAAGCAATGCCCAGCCCCGAGCGCCGTCGCGTTCTTCTGAGCAAGCGCGACCATCTCGGCGTCGGTGCCCGAGCTTCGCACCAGGCATTTGCCGGAAGCCTCGCAGAAGGCGAGCCCAAATTTGATTCCCGGCACGGCGCCGACCAGGGTCTCGTGGATGTCTTCGACGGACTTGATGAAATGGGTCTGTCCGAGGATGAAATTCGTCGCGTCCGGCTTGTCGATACGGATCGTCGTGAGCTGCATGGCCATCTCCTCGCGCCCGCGACGGACGAATGTCGTACCGTCGCATGGTGGAATATAACACCGGCCGAGTAGGGTGTCCCCGATCGCGGCCGCAAGGCGAACGGGCCGTCGATCGAAACCCTCGCCCAATCTCCAGACCGGCTGCGCCTGAAGCAGCGAAACGGACAGCGGGTGTTTTTTAGGCGCCCGCCCTTGAAACGCCATAGTCCGCTTATTATAAGCTTGCTTATGATGTCATTGGCTTACGATCGGGTCTACTCGCGCCGGAGGGAGGTCGCCTTCGCCCTCCACGATGCGGCGAGACTGCTCAAAACCTATTCGGACCATCGCGCCCGCGAGCTCGACACGACGCGCGCGCAATGGGCGGTGCTCTCGCGCCTTCAGCGCTGCGAAGGCGCCAAGCAAAGCGAGCTCGCGGAGGCGCTCGACATCGCGCCGATCACCCTCGCCCGCCTGGTCGATAAGCTGGACGCAGCCGGCTTGGTCGAGCGGCGGGCCGACCCAAACGACCGGCGCGCCTATCGGCTCTACCTCACGGAGAAAGCGATACCGGCGCTCAGCACGCTCGGCGTGCTCGCCGAGGACATCATGAGCCGGGCGCTGGCGGGCCTCGACGACGAAGCCATCGAGACGATTCTCACGGGCCTCGCGACGATCAAGGCCAATCTCAAGTCGGAACTCCACTCGGGAGCTTGCAACAAGTGACGCAGAGTTCATCGGTCGTGCGCGAAGGTCTGCCGGAAGGTCCGCCCGCCGCGCCGTCGGGGCAGACGGTCCAGTTCACCCCGGCGAGGACGCCGGCGCCGCATCCGGCCCCGGTCCCTCAGACCGCGCCGCCGGCGCCCGCGCCAACTCCGATGGTCGTGAAGACCAAGCGGTCCAGCTCGCGGCGCTTCATTCTGATCGTGGTGATCCCCCTCCTCGCGCTCGCCGCAGGATTCGCATGGTGGCTGACCGGCGGCCGTTACGTGACGACCGACAACGCCTACGTCGGCGCCGACAAGTCGCTGATCACCCCGCAGGTGACCGGCGCGATCGTTGCCGTCCATGTCATCGAGGGCCAGAAGGTCAAGGTCGGCGATCCGCTGTTCGACATCGATCCACAACCCTACGAAATCGCGGTCGCGCTCGCCAAGGGCCGGCTCGACGCGGCGAAGGTCGCCTTCGACAACCTCAAGGCGTCCTATGTGAGCAATAGAGACCAGATCAAGATGGGCCAGGACGCGGTCAACGTCCGCAAGTCCGATTACGACCGCAAGAACGAGCTTGCGACGCGCGGCTCCGGCACCAACGTCGACCGCGACACCTCGCTCGCCGCCCTCATCCAGGCCCAGCAGATCCTCGAATTCGTCAACAACCAGCAGGCGTCGACGATCACAAAGCTTGGCGGCAGCCTCGACTCTCCGATCGAAAAGTTCCCTGAATATATGCAGGCCAAGGCGGGCCTCGACGACGCCGAGCGCAACCTTCGCAACACCAAGGTGCTCGCGCCGATTGACGGCGTGGCGACGCAGGTGAACCAGATCGAACTCGGCCGCGTCGCGCCGGCGGGGCAGCCGGTGTTCGCCGTCGTCTCCGACAAGGGCCTGTGGGTCGACGGCAATCCGAAGGAATCGGACATGACCTATGTCCGCGAGGGCCAGCCCGCGACCGTCACCATCGACGCCTTCCCCGGCAAGGAATGGAAGGGCACCCTCTGCTCGATCGCGCCGGGGACGGGCGCGCAATTCTCGATCCTGCCGCCGCAGAACGCGAGCGGCAACTGGGTCAAGGTCGTGCAGCGCGTGCCGCTCCGCTTCTGCTTCGACCCCAATGAGGACATGTCGAACCTGCGCTCCGGCATGAGCGCCTACCTCTCGATCGACACCGGGCGGGTGCGCACGATCAAGGGCGTCCTCGACGGCCTCGCCGACACGGTCGACGGCCCGATGGGCAAGAGCGCCGCGAGCGCGATTTCCCCGGCGAAATGAACGCTCCGGCTCCACCCCTCTACGAGACCATCGCGCCCCCTGTGAAGTGGGCGCTGACCGTCTGCATCATGATGGCGACGGTCATGCAGGCGCTCGACACGACCATCGCCAACGTCGCGCTTCCCTACATGCAGGGCTCGCTGGCGACGACGCAGGACCAGATCAACTGGGTTCTGACCTCTTACATCGTCTCGGCGGCGATCATGACTTCGCCGCTCGGCTGGATGGCGACCCGCGTCGGGCGCAAGAGGCTGTTCATCGTCTGCACCGCCGGCTTCACCGTCGCCTCGATGTTGTGCGGCGTCGCGCTCTCGATCGAGCAGATGGTCGCCTACCGGCTGCTGCAGGGGGTGTTCGGCGCGGCCCTGGTGCCGCTCAGCCAGGCGG
>NZ_JBKQOT010000745.1:0-4332 GCF_052145395.1 Roseiarcus sp. | reverse complement strand
AGACATGGCTGCTCGCAGCGCTTGGCCAAGGCGCCTACCAATAGCTAACGCCATAAGAGCGCTGCTTTTCGGCAATAAAAAAGTCTGCCATCGCCGTTCACGCGCGGTGAGAGCGCCGGCGCATTTCGCTGTCCCGGATCGCTTGACGCGCGCAACGACGCAGCGCGAGGCGGTGCCGTGCGCTTTCCTTCGTCTCGTGCTTGATGATCAGCGGCGCTGGCCGGCGCGAAGAGGATGGTCAGCGGCATGAAGCCGAAGGTCTTGTACTTAACCCGCAGTTCGGTCGTCTCGGTGCGCCAGACGATCCCGCGGGGCCTTACATTTCGTCAACGTAAGCGTCGGTCTTGGTTTCGTGTCGCATGATCATGGGTGTTTGTCCGACGGCGAACAGGAGGGTCAGGGGGAGCACGCCGAAACTCTTGAAGGCCACCCACTGATCCCAGGTCAGATAATGGCGAAGGACCTCGTTCAGTCCCGCCAGGGCAAAGAAAAAAACGCCCCATCGAACGGTGAGCTTTCGCCACCCGGCCTTATCGAGATGAATCGCGATATCGAGGACGAGCGGAAGGATGAGCTTCCCGAGCGCCATCGCCCCAAGCAGCGCACCGCCGAGCAAACAATAGACGATGGTGAGCTTGATCTCGATAAACGTCTTGTCCTGAAGCCAAAGTGTCAGCGACCCGAACACCAGGACCATGATGGCCGTCACGATGGGCACGACAGGCATCCGTCCCGTCCGCGCCCAGGAGACGATCACCGTGATCAGGACGGCGACCATCAGGACTGCGGTCGAAGTCAGCATGCCCGCTTTGTCCTCGGGAAGCCCCGCGGGCAGGATCGGTCCCACAAGCCAGCGGAACAGCGACGGTCTCGAGTTCGCAAGAAAGAACAGCGCCAGAGGCCCGAGCTCGAGCAGCAGCTTGACGATCGGGTTCGGCGCGGCGCGCGCTGTCGGGCCGGTCGCTTTTGCCCCCGTCATTGAATGGCCTCCGTTCGCTCGATTCCGGCGATCGCTTCGGCGAAATCGCGCGCGGCGAAGGGCTTGAGGTCATCGAGTCCCTCGCCGACGCCGATGAAATGCACTGGCAGCGCGAACTTGTCGGCGATGGCGACCAGAATGCCGCCGCGCGCCGTGCCGTCGAGCTTGGTCATCACGAGGCCGGTCACGCCCGCGGTGCGCCCAAAAATCTCGACCTGGTTCAGCGCGTTCTGGCCGACGGTGGCGTCGAGCACGAGGAGGACCGCATGCGGCGCCTCGGGGTCGACCTTTTTCATCACCCGGACGATCTTCTCCAGCTCGCCCATCAGCTCGGCCCGGTTCTGCAGGCGGCCGGCCGTGTCCATCAGCACGACGTCGGCGTTGAGTTCGCGGGCGCGGGTCAGCGCGTCGAAGGCGAGGCCGGCGGCGTCGGCGCCCTGATCGCGCTCGACAAGGTCAGAGCCGGTGCGCCGCGCCCAGACGCGGGCCTGCTCGATCGCCGCGGCGCGGAACGTGTCGCCAGCAGCGATCACGATCGTTTTGCCTTCGCCGCGAAACTGGGCCGCGAGTTTGCCGATGGTCGTTGTCTTGCCGGAACCGTTGACGCCGACCACCAGAACGACGAACGGCCGTTTCGCCAGATCGAGGACCAGCGGGCGGGCGACCGGGATCAGCGCGCGCTCGACCTCGTCCGCGAGCACCGCCTTGACAGCATCGGGATCGATGCCCTTCTCGTAGCGCCCGCGCCCGATCGCATCGCGGATGCGGGCGGCCGCGGCGAGGCCAAGGTCGGCCTGGATCAGAACGTCCTCGAGGTCGTCGAGCGATTCCGAGTCGAGCTTGCGCTTGGTGAAGATATCGGTGATGCCGCGGCCGATGTTGGTCGAGGAGCGCTCAAGCCCCACCCTGAGCCGCTGGAACCAGCTCTTTTTCGTCTCCGGCGGCGGTTCGGCGGCAGGCGGGGCCTCCGCGACGACCGCCGCTTCGACCGGCGGCGGCGCTTCGGTCGCGGGCTCAGCCTCGGACGCGGACGCCGGGGCATGCGCGCCGCCGAACCAGCGGCGGATAACGCCGGATTTTGCTGTCTTGTCGCCGTCTACGCTCAACCCATCTTTTCCTTTTGCCGAGGCGACGCACGCCCCTCGACCACGCTGACCAGTGGTCCCGATCCCCCGCGCTTCGCGTAGCGGAGGATTGCGCCGGCGCCAAATTTCACCCCCGATACTGGGGGAGGGGGACCGGCCGAGGCCAGCGGCGGGAGCGGCCCTCTCCTCCCGGGCCGATCACATTCGTCCTTCACCCTGCCCCCTAGGCGGCCGGCGCCCACTTGCGTACCTATGTCCTCATGACGCCCGAAGAAACAAGAGCGCGGCTGCTCTATCGCGACGGATTGATGCTCGTCATCGACAAGCCTGCGGGCGTCGCGGTCCATCGCGGCCCGAAGGGCGGTGCGAGCCTCGAAGACGATTTCGAGGCCCTGCGCTTCGGGCTGCCGCGCAATCCCGCCCTCGCTCACCGGCTCGACCGCGAGACGGCCGGCTGCCTCGTGCTCGGGCGGCACCACAAGGCGCTGGAGAAGCTCGGCCTTTTGTTCAAGCAGGGCAAGATCGCCAAGACCTACTGGGCGGTCGTCGCCGGCGCGCCCGACGCCGACGAGGGCTCGATCGACCTGCCGCTCGGGCGTCTCGACGAGAAGCGCGGCTGGTGGATGAAGGTCGATCCCAAGGGCCAGCCTGCGCTCACAATCTGGCGAGTGAGGGGGCGCGGGGTCTGGCGCGAGGCGCCGGTCGCCTGGCTCGAGCTCGAGCCGAGAACGGGACGCACCCATCAGTTGCGCGTCCATTGCGCGGCGCAGGGCTGGCCGATCCTCGGCGATCCGATTTACGGCGCGCGGGCCGACGTTCCCCTGCAACTGCTCGCGCGCAAGGTCGTCGTGCCGCTCGCCAAGAGCGCGCCGGCGATCGAAGTTGAAGCGCCCGTCCCGCCGCACATGCGCGAGACGCTCGCGGCCTGCGGGTTCGCGGAGGAGACGATGCGCAAGCCGGCGTTGTAGCGCGCGCTCCAGAGCCCGTCGCGAGACGGGCGTCCTGACGGACGCCCTATGGGCGCGCCTCGACGAGGTCGGCGACCCGGCCTTACAGGGCGCTGCGGCGATTGTGCAGCGCAGCGGAATGTGAAAAGTTGCAGAAATCCGCGAGGAGCAAGGCTGCGCCCATGTCGATTCGAGCCGCCATTCATCACCTGACGCACTACAGATACGACCGGCCGGTCTCGCTCAGTCCGCAGATCATCCGCCTCCGCCCGGCGCCCCACAGCCGCACCCGAGTCATTTCGCATTCGCTGAAGGTGTCGCCGGCCGGGCATTTCGTGAATCACCAGCAGGATCCTTATGGCAACTGGCTGGCCCGCTACGTATTTCCAGAGCTCGTCACCGAGTTCAAGATCGAGGTCGACGTCGTCGCCGACATGACGGTCTACAATCCGTTCGATTTTTTCGTCGAAGAGGCCGCCGAGCACTGGCCGTTCGACTACGGCGAGGACCTCAAGCCCGACCTTGTCATCTACCGCACGCCCGAGCCGGCAGGCCCGCGCCTCCAGAGCTTTCTCGACGGCCTCGACCGCTCGCAAACGCGCACTGTCGATTTCGTCGTCGACCTCAACCGCCACTTGTCGCATCAGATCAAGTACCTGATCCGCATGGAGCCGGGCGTCCAGACCCCGGAGGAGACATTCGCCCTCGCCTCGGGCTCATGCCGCGATTCGAGCTGGTTGCTGGTTCAGATCCTCCGCAACCTGGGCTTTGCGGCCCGTTTCGTGTCCGGCTATCTCATCCAGCTCAAGCCCGATCTCATTGCGCTCGACGGTCCGCCGGGAACCGACCACGACTTCACCGACCTGCACGCCTGGGCGGAAGTCTATCTTCCGGGCGCCGGGTGGATTGGCCTCGATCCGACCTCGGGTCTGCTGGCGGGCGAGAGCCATATTCCGCTCGCGGCGACCCCGCACTACCGCAACGCCGCCCCGATCAGCGGACTCGCGAGCTTCGCCAATGTCGATTTCGCCTTCGACATGCGGGTCGAGCGCGTCTCGGAGCACCCGCGCATCACAAAACCCTTCTCCGAGGAGGCGTGGAACGCGCTCGACCGCCTCGGCGACGAGGTCGACCGGATCATCCAGGCCGACGACGTACGCCTGACCATGGGCGGCGAGCCGACCTTCGTCTCGATCGACGACTACGAATCGGCGGAATGGAACACGGACGCCGTCGGCCCGACCAAGCGCGCGCTGGCGGACCGGCTGATCCGGCGCCTGCGAGATCGTTTCGCGCCGGGCGGATTCCTGCATTACGGGCA
>NZ_JBKQOT010000744.1:0-13050 GCF_052145395.1 Roseiarcus sp. | reverse complement strand
GCCAGCGCCCGGCCGCTGCGCGACGCCTTCGGACAGACCCAAAAATTCGTCGCGGCGGCGGCGGCGGCGAAGGGCGTTTCGATCGACTGGTGAATTCGAGCAGGCGAAGCGCTTTTTGCGGTTTACTGGGGCGGCCAGCGCGCGCCGGCGCTGTCGCTCGCTGCTGAGCAGGCCCGAGCCCGTTTCGAGGCATTTCAACACGTTGCGGAGGATTTTCCGAGCCGATGCAACGCCAAGAATGGGCGCGCTTCACCTACCGCCTGGTCATGAGGAGCCCGAAACGCGAGCGTCTCGAAGGACACTACCCCGTGCGCGCCGGAGCGCCCTCCGAAGAAACCACGTAAAATGTCAGCACAATAGGGACTCACGGGTCGCGCGCCGGCTTCTATTCTTCGGAAGGCTATCACGGATTCTGATATTCCGCAATAAAATGCGGTGTCGTCGGACGATCGCGACAGCGACCCCGAACAGAGCAGGTCCGCTCGACGGGAGGTGTCGCCTTTCTCCGTTGCATGCCGTGGGCTTTGCGATGTCGCTCTTAGCCAATCGCGCTGCAGCGCAAGGGCGAAAGCGCTTTGAAGGGCTACCGCGGCAGCGAATGTTTTTCGGTGCATTCCGGCCTTGGACGACAGGTTCATTTTGAACTCCGGTTTCAGCCGAATGTGAACGCAAAGACTTGCACGCCTGGATCGAGAAACTCGATCATGAACGTGTGGTCGCCGCCAGCGCCGCCTTGCCTGACGAGCTGATAGAGCCGCTGTCGCTCGACGACGCCCATGCCCTCGGCATCGGTATCGGCGCCGTGACTCTCCCCCGGCGCGGTCCCGTCTATCGTCACCCGGAAATGGACTGGCGAACCGTCAGGTCCGGGGCCCATAACGAGATGAAGATCGCGCGCATGAAACCGGTAGGCGATGCTGCCGCCCTTTTCATTGAGAGCGGCGCTTTCCTTGCCGATCGTCCACGCGCCTGCAACGCCCCAGTCGTTGAGGCGGAGCGCCGGAACGTCATAGAGGTGACGAGCGTCGGGGACAGCGCCGCCCGGCGAAACGAAGTTCTCCGCTCGCGAATAGCCGACATAGGTCTCGGGCGATTGCACGTCCTCCACGTCCGCCGCCGCCTCCGCCCCGGACGCGTGCACGGCGACGATGCTTGACGAAACGTCGGTTTTCCCGGCTTCGGCGAGCAACTGCTGGATCACGCGCTCCGAACCGTCATAGTCGCCTTCGCCGAAATGATGGTGGCGAATACGGCCTTCAGCGTCGATGAAATAGTGCGCCGGCCAATAATCGTTGTCGAACGCGCGCCAGATCGCATAGTTGTTGTCGATCGCCACCGGATAGTCGATTCCGAGATCGGCGGTCGCCTTGCGCACGTTGTCGACGTTCTTCTCAAAGGCAAATTCGGGCGCGTGCACGCCGATAACCACGAGTCCCTGATCCCGGTACTTCTCGGCCCAAGCGCGAACGTAGGGGATTGCCCGCAAACAATTGATGCACGAGTAGGTCCAGAAATCGACGAGCACGACTTTGCCCTTGAGGGCGTCCATGGTCAGCGGTGGCGAATTCAGCCACTCGACCGCGCCGGAAAGCGAGGGCGCGGCGCCTTCGACGGGGAGGGTCTCCATCGCCAAGCTCGGTTTCGCCTTCATCATCATGGCCGGATTGTCGCCCGCCGTCCCCGGATTCGCCGACATCATCGCCGGGCCGCCGTTCATGACCACGCTGGGCTCCGTCGGCTTTTCTTTCATCATCATGGCGGGGTTTTCGTCGCCCGGCGCCGAATTGGCGGCCGCCATGGCGGGGCCATCGGTCGCCACCACCGAGGATCGCGGCGCCGGGACTAGCGTTGGGTGCAAGCCGTCCAGAAGATTCTGCTCGAGTGAAGACGTGCTCGCGTAAGAGATGCGAGAGAGAAACCCGGTATCGAGACCCAGTGCGATTGCGGCCACGCCCGCAAGCACAGCGACGCCGACCCCTCGCCGGATCCATTCCCCGACCCCCAGCGAGCGCTTCATCGCCGCGAAGACCCGGCCTCCGACCAACAACGCTAGCGCCAGCGAGGTCGCCGCTCCCGCCGCGTAGGCCAACAACAAGAGGCTGGTCCCCGCATTGGCCCCTTGCAGCGCGGCGCCCGTGAGGATGAGGCCGAGCACCGGCCCTGCGCAGGGCGCCCAGAGCAGACCTGTCGCGACTCCCAGCAACAGGGAGGGAGCAAGCGTCGATTTCTGCGCCGAGGCGCCGCGATCCGCCGACCCGGACAGGCGGCCGCCGAGGGCCACCAGCGGCCGGGTCAAATGATCGGACAGGCCGGGAAATACGAGCGTCAACCCGAAAGCGGCCAATAGAGCAAGAGCCGCCCACCTGCCGAACGCGTTCGCCTGGACGGCCCAGCCGCCCGCGACTGCGGCCAGGCTGGCGACGACGGCGAACGTCGCCGCCATCCCTACGAGCATGGGCAGGCCGCTGCGCAAAAACGGCTGGTCGGCCCGGGCAAAGACGAAAGGCAGCACCGGCAAAATGCAGGGGCTGACGATCGTGAGCACCCCGCCCAAATAGGCGAGCAGAAACAGGATCATTGCGGTCGACCCTTTGGCTCTTCAGGCCGTCGCCGGCTTGAACGTCATCGCCACGCCGTTCATGCAGTAGCGAAGGCCCGTCGGCTTCGGACCGTCGTCGAAGACATGCCCGAGGTGGCCGCCGCAGCGGCTGCAATGGACGGCGGTTCTGACCATCCCGAATGATTTGTCTTCGGTCGTTCCAACCGCCTTGTCGATCGGCGCCCAGAAGCTCGGCCACCCAGTGCCGCTGTCGAACTTCGTCGTCGACGAGAATGCGTCGAGATCGCATCCCGCGCAGGCGAAGAGGCCGCGACGTTGCTCATGCAGCAAGGGGCTGGTGAAGGGCCGCTCGGTTCCGGCTTGGCGGAGCACGACGAATTGGTCGGGCGTCAGGAGCTTGCGCCATTCATCGTCGGTGTGCGTGACCTCGAACGAGTCTGTGGCCCGAGAGGGGGCTGTTCGCCAGAGTAAGCCGGCCGCGGCGGTCAGCGCCGCATTCATCACAAAAAATCGCCGTGCTATCATGATGCAGGCCTCCGTCGGTTTGCAGGCGAGCGCGCCTCGGCAGGTATACGGCGCTGCGCGCCATATCGTTACGGGGATAGCGACGATCACGGAAAGTTTTCATGGTCCGATTGTAAGCAACGCGCAGAAGCCGCCGGTTCGCAAGAGGGGTGAAGGCGATTTCGCGCTGGCAATTGAGCGACCGCTGTCGCCCGCACTCCGGTCCTTCCCGAGGCGACCCCTTGCAGGCGCGGTTCCCGCCCGAAAGGCGCAATTCAGACTGAGACAGGACCCGCTGCTCGTCACCCCTTCGCCGCCTTCTTCCGCCGCTTCGCCAGCGTCCTCAGCCGCAAGGCGTTGAGCTTGATGAAGCCGGCCGCGTCGTTGTGGTCGTAGGCGACCGCGCCTTCCTCGAAGGTGACGAGATCCTGATCGTAGAGCGAGTGGGGGCTGTCGCGGCCGACGACATAGGCGCCCCCTTTATAGAGCTTCAACCGCACCCGCCCCGTCACCAGCCCCTGGCTCTTGTCGATCAGCGTCTGCAGGAGCTCGCGCTCGGGCGCGAACCAGAAGCCGTTGTAGATGAGCTCGGCGTATTTCGGCAAGAGCTCGTCCTTCAGGTGCGCCGCGCCGCGGTCGAGCGTGATCGACTCGATGGCGCGGTGGGCGACGAGCAGGATCGCGCCGCCGGGCGTCTCGTACATGCCGCGCGACTTCATGCCGACGAAGCGGTTCTCGACCAGGTCGAGGCGGCCGATGCCGTTGTCATGGCCGTATGTGTTGAGGGCGGCGAGCAGGGTCGCCGGGCTCATGGGCACGCCGTTGATGCTGACCGGATCGCCCTTCTCGAAGCCGATCTCGATCACGGTCGGCTTGTCGGGCGCGGCTTCCGGGTCGATCGTGCGCGAATAGACGTATCCGGGCGTCTCCTCGGCCGGATCCTCGAGCACCTTGCCCTCGGACGAGGTGTGCAAGAGGTTGGCGTCGGTGGAGAAGGGGGCCTCGCCGCGCTTGTCCTTGGCGATCGGGATCTGGTGCTTCTCGGCGAAGTCGATGAGGGCGGTGCGCGAGGCGAAGCTCCACTCGCGCCACGGCGCGATGATCTTGATGTCCGGCTCGAGCGCATAGGCCGAGAGCTCGAACCGCACCTGGTCGTTGCCCTTGCCGGTCGCGCCGTGGGAAATGGCGTCGGCGCCGGTCTCTCGCGCGATCTCGACCAGGCGCTTGGCGATCAGGGGCCGGGCGATCGAGGTGCCGAGCAGATAGAGGCCCTCGTACTGCGCGTTGGCGCGAAACATCGGGAACACGTAGTCGCGCACGAACTCCTCGCGCAGGTCCTCGATGAAGATGTGCTCGGGCTTGATGCCGAGCATCTCGGCCTTCTTGCGCGCCGGCTCCAGCTCCCCGCCCTGCCCGAGGTCGGCGGTGAAGGTGACCACTTCCGCGTTGTAGGTCTCCTGCAGCCACTTCAGGATGATCGAGGTGTCCAGGCCGCCGGAATAGGCGAGGACGACGCGCTTGATCTTGGGCTTGGGGGTGGACATGGACGGACTCGCTTCGCAAGGCGGTGGGAATTTGACGCTGTCATGGCCGGGCTTGTCCCGGCCATCCACGTCCTCGGGCCCGGGAGCCAGCGACGGACGGCAGGCGGTAGGACCGACACCGCTGCGCTGTTTACCATGCGCCGCCTGATCGCGAGAGCTGAGCGGCGAAAGGAGGAGCGGAACCGCGTGGATGGCCGGGACGAGCCCGGCCATGACTCGGCGAGCGGTTTCTTTGGAACCGTCCGTCGTCGCGCCGACTTATAGCCGCGCCGTGGACGCGCGCAATCCCAAGCGCTTCAGGCCAAAGGCTTAGCGGGGAGCCGGGCCGCCAGCGCCGCTTCCACGACCTCGGCCGCCGTCCGGCCGCCGCCGCCGGCGGCGGAGACGTCCGGCGCCGATTCGGAAGGATCTCTGCCGCGCGGCCACAGGAGCATGCGAGCGATCTCGATGATGATCAGGGTGACGAGGCCGCCGAGCAGCACGTCGGAGAGGTAATGGCCGCCGAACGCCATGCGCAATAGGCTGGCGCACACGCCGAAGGCGAAGGCGGCGACGATCGCCGGTCCCCGCCACGGCGGCGGCAGCACGCTCGCGGGGGCGACCATCCAGAACCCGGTCGCCGCCTCGCCGGAGACGAACGAGCAGTTCCTCCTGCACCCGCCCTGATCGTCGTACCAGGGCTTGAAGGCGTCGGGCCCGTTAAAGTCCTGGGTCTGATAGGGCCGCGGGCGGTGCCAATGGTCCTTGAGGCTCAAATTGACGACGAGTCCCGGGCCGATCGCAAGCGTCGCGATGAGGAAGATCATCGCCCGTCCGCTCGGGGCCCAGCGCCGCCAGCGGCCGAGGCGTTTTGCCAGCCACAGGACGGCGTAGGCCGCCAGCACGACGAAGGGCGTCACGCGGAAGACGTCGCGGCCGAACTTGTCGAGCGCGTCGTGGCCGGCGAAGCCGCCGCCGTCGTAGAAGCGATGCGCGACGGCAAGGTCGAGATCCGGCCAGACGGCGAACACGGCGAGGGTGAGCGCCGCGAGCGCAACGTAGACGAAGAACGCTTTCATCGAACGGTCAGGTCACCCGGTAGGTCTTGCCGGTCTCGAGCCCCTCGACGCTGCGGCTGAAGGCGCGGGCGGCGCGGGCGACTGGCACGGGGTCGAAGCCGCGGAAGAACGGTCCGTAGTCGGCCATCGATTCCTCGAACACCGTGGGGCTCACCGCGTTGATGCGCAGGCCGAGCGGCATCTCGATTGCCGCCGCCATGACGAACGCCTCGATCGCGGCGTTGACCATGCTCGCCGAAGACCCCGCGGCGATCGGCG
This sequence comes from Roseiarcus sp., assembly GCF_052145395.1. Classification (NCBI taxonomy): domain Bacteria; kingdom Pseudomonadati; phylum Pseudomonadota; class Alphaproteobacteria; order Hyphomicrobiales; family Roseiarcaceae; genus Roseiarcus; species Roseiarcus sp. Next base: position 7,126 of record NZ_JBKQOT010000744.1, on the reverse strand, counting down.
TCTGCGACAGGACCCCGGCGATGAGGGTGATCGAGCCGCCGGCGCGGAGACGGTCGCGCGCCGCGAGCGTCAGATTGACCTGCCCCATCAGCTTGTCGGTGAGACCGAGACCGTACGACGACTGATCGATGCGCGCCGGCCTGATCGTCGCGAGCGGCGCGAAATTCACCGCCCCCGCCGCGCAGACGACGGCATCGAGCGCGCCGGCCGCGGTCAGGCCCGCCTCGATGCTCGAAGGATCGGCGATGTCGATGCGGATCTCGCCCGATTTCGACCCGGCGGTCACGATCTCGTGCCGGAGCGCGAGTTCGGCGGCGACGGCCCGCCCGAGGACGCCGGACGCGCCGACGAGGAGAATGCGGAGGCGTTCGGCCATGGAGATCCTGGGATCGATGCGGCTTTTTTCCGGCGAGGATCGCCGGAAGTATGGTTTCCTAGCGTCTTGCGCCGCGTCGCGCTAGCCTTTGTCCCCGTTGCCTCGCCGCGTCGCCCGATTATAGTCGGCAGACGCCGAAAGGCGGGAGGGCCCGAATGACTCGTCTCGACGACAAGCTTGCGCGAATCCGCGCCGGCGCGGACAAGCGCACGGATTTCATCATCGCGGACGCCAAGGACCCGGACATGGGTCCGGGTCTGCATGCGATGGGACCGGCGCGCCTGCCGGAAGGTTCGCCCCCGCGCCTGCAGACCCGAGAAGAGTTTCTCAAGTCGATCGAGGCGGTGATCGGCCAGGACGTGGTCGATGTCATGCTGACCTCGGTCAGCAACCTGGAGAAGCTCGTCGAGCGCAACGCCTTCGCGGGATCGGGGGTGAAGCCTGCGATTCGCGCCAACGACACGACCGACGTCTGGCGCCATCGCGGCGCGACCCACCATCATCATCCGTCGCGGCCATTCCGGACCGCCTCGCTCGCGCGCGTCAAAGCGCTGACCGACCTCGGCCTCTATTCGATCACCTTCACCAACGACCTCGACGCCGACCATGCCTCGCTCGAGGCGTTCCGGTCGTTCCGCGAGGATGCGGCCGCGAACGGCTTCTCGTATTTTCTCGAGGTGTTCAATCCCAACGTCGATACGAACCTCGATTCGGAATCGGTTCCGGCCTTCGTCAACGACGCGATCGTGCGCTGCCTCGCCGGCCTCACCGAGGCCGAGCGGCCAAAATTCCTCAAGATCGCCTACAACGGCCCGAAGGCGCTCGACGAACTGGCTTCCTACGATCCCAGCCTCGTGGTCGGCGTCCTCGGCGGCGGAGCCGGGACGACGCGCGACTGCTTCGAACTCATCTACCAGGCGCAGAAATACGGGGCGCGGGTCGCCCTGTTCGGGCGCAAGATCAATCTGGCGGAATCGCCGCTCGACATCGTGCGGCTGATGCGTGCCGTGTCCGACGGCGCGCTGACGCCGTGCGAGGCGGTCGAGGACTATCACGACGCGCTCGGGCGCAAGGGGCTGAAGCCCACGCGCGCCTTCGCTGACGACCGCGAGATCACCGAAGCCGTCCTGTTGCATGGTTAAATCGAGATGAGCGCGCGCAGGGGGGTGCTCTCCGCCGGATCGTTCTGCGTCGACTTCAACAAGTCGATCGTCCGCTGGCCTGAGCAGGACACCGTCACCGAAGTCGTCAGGATCGACCGCCAGGGCGGAGGGTCCGGCTACAACATGGCGAACGACCTCAAACGGCTCGATCCGGCCTTTCCGGTCGAGGCGATGGGCGTTGTGGGCGACGACGACCTCGGCCGCTTCCTCATCGGCGAGTGCGAGGCCCGCGGGGTGGCGTGCGCGGGCCTGAAGGCGCTTCCGGGCGGCGCGACGATGAGCGTCGACGCGATCAACGTGCTTGACACCGGCCGGCGCACCCACTTCTTTCATGCCGGCGTCGCGGCGGCCCTGTCGCCCGATCATTTCGATTTTTCCTCGAGCAAGGCGCGCATTCTCCATCTCGGCCTGCCGGGAGCGCATGCGGCGATGGACGTTCCCTGGCGCGCCCATGCGAACGGCTGGGTCGCCGTGCTGCAGGCGGCGAGACGCGCGGGGCTTACGACCAACCTCGAGCTGATGACCACTTCGGCCGAGCGGCTCGCCGAGCTTGCCTGTCCGTGTCTGCCGCATCTCGACTTTCTCATCGTCAACGACTTCGAGATCGGCGCGCTCGCCGGGGTCGCGACGCGTCGCGCCGACGGAACGACCGACGTCGTGGCGGTCGGGCGGGCGATCGCCGTCGCGCTCGAACGCGGAGCGATGCGCTGGGTCGTCGCCCATTTTCCCGAGGGCGCCGTCGCGCGCGGGCGGGACGGAACTTTCGCGACGCTCGGCTCGGTCGCCATGCCGGCGAGCGCGGTCGCCGGCGTCAACGGGGCCGGGGACGCGTTCGCGGCAGGCATGATCTACGGGCTGCACGAGGGATGGGCGATCGCAGACTGCCTGAGGCTCGCGCACAGCTCGGCCGCGGCCTCCATGCGCGCGGTCTCCACCACCGAAGGCGTCTCGGCGGTCGCCGAGTGTCTGGCGCTTGCGGACAAATGGGGCCTTCGGCCGCCGCCGGCGTGAGGCGGGTTCCGCTCGTCTGCCGCCAGCGCCGTTCCGTGGGCGAAAGCGTTTCACCGCCCTGGGCGTTCGCTTTTCCATGAGGCGGAAGGGAGGGATGAAGAAGCCGACGCTGCGCGCCGGTCTCAGCTATCGTATAGCGAACAAATCAAGGATCATGCGCAAGCCGCGCCATCGTGCGCCTCATGAGCGGGCGAGATCATGCCGAGCCACATCTTTAGCTCTTTGCTTGTGGGATTTGCGGTCACCTTGGGCACGATCGTCATTTGCTTCGTGGTCCACACCATCGTCATGGCTTTGCGCCGCAATCTGGAGCGCGGCGTGCTTGGCGTGCGGCTCTGGGTGAATATGACATTCATCATGAGCACAACGCTGCTTGCGCTCGGCGGGCATCTCGCTGAGATCGCACTGTGGGCGTTTGCCCTCGATACATCTCGCGCGGTCGCCGATCTCAGCGCGGCCATTTATTCATCGGCTGGCAGCTACACGACTGTGGGTTCCGACGTCATCTTGCCGGCGCGCTGGAAGCTGCTGGGACACTTTGAAGCAGTGTGCGGAATGTTAATGTTCGGCCTTTCGACCGCGTTCATTTTTGCCGTCATCCAACGTCTGATTCATGCCCGATTCGAGGGCGCGGATAACTTCCCTCTTTGAGGCCGGCGCGCCGCCGGGCCCGCCAGAATCGCATTGCGGGCCCTGCGAAATCGGAAGACAATCGCGCGACGAGGCGGTATCGGCGGACGACGTCGAGCCGATCGGCCTGACGACCGTGCGCCTGCCGATAAGGAGGCGATGTATGTCGTTTCGACTTTTCTTCCCGCTTTTCCTCCTGACGGGAATTCTCGCCTGGGCAGCGCACGCGCAGTCCCCGGCCAAGGTCTACCGAGTAGGCCTCTTCACTTGCAGCCGCATGGGCCCAGGCCTTGAGCAGGCCCTGGCGAAGCGCGGCTATTCTGAAGGAAAGACAATCCAATTCGATCGTCGGCCGACATACAGCGACGGCGCCGGTCTCCACCGCATCGCTGCAGAAATGGCGGGTGGACAGCTCGACCTCGTCATCGCTTGCTCTTATCCGGCTGCGGTCGCGGCGCTCGACAAGGCGCCTGACGTCCCGATCGTCGTCCTCCACGCCGGGGATCCGGTAGAGACGGGCCTGGTTCGAAGCGTCTCGCATCCCGGCGGACGCATCACCGGCGTTTCGCAGGTTTCGACAGTCCTGGCGGCCAAGCGCCTCCAACTGCTCAAGGAGGCGGCGCCCAACGTGCACAAGGTCGCGATGCTCTGGAACGAAGGCGATCTGGCCATGCAGATGCGCTGCAATGCGGTCCAGGCCGAGGCGAAGAAACTCGGGCTCGAAACGGAGTTGTTGCCGCTTCGCTCGCCCGAAAGCTTCCAAGCCGCCTTGTACAGAATGAGCAACGACCCGCCCGACGCCATTTTTGTCGTCGCGGACGGCCTGACTATCCCCAGCGACGATCTGGTCTTCCAGTACGCCTCGGCGCACCGTGTGCCCGACATGGAGGAATATGGCTTTCTCTCGCACCTCGGCGGCCTCCTCGCCTATGGGCCTGACGATGAGGACGAAATCGATCGCGCGGCCGACCTCGCGGACCGGGTCCTGCACGGCGCGAAGGCAGGAGACCTGCCGCTCGAATTGCCGACGCGATATCACTTTACGGTCAATCTCAAAGCGGCTCACGAACGGGGACTGGAGATTCCAGAGACGGTTCTGGAACGTTCGGACGACGTGATTGAATGAATGCGAACGCTGGACCTTCGCCAGCCGCCCGTCTTCGCCGACCGCTGTTTCAAAAGGTTTTTGCGGTTCTGGTCGCGGCGGTCGTCCTGCCGCTCCGTGCCAGCGGCGCGAGCGAAGCGTGGTTCGGTTATCTCGACCAACGGCATACGCTGGACTTGCAGTTGCGAGCGGAAGCGGACGCAGCGGCCGCGCGCATTCAGGAGTTCCTCGACGGCATTCCCAGCCAGATGAATTGGACCGTCCAGGCGCCTTGGGGCGAGGGCCTGGACGAGCGACACCGCATCGACATGTTCCGCCTGATGCGCCAGACGCCCGCAATCGTCGATGCGGTTCTTGTCGACGGCGACGGCCGTGAGCGCCTTCGCGTGTCGCGCACCGATCCCGATGTCGAAATGAGCGAGGTCGATCATTCCGCCGATCCCGCTTTTCTCGGCGCGCGGGCTCAGCGTCTCTGGTGGGGGCCGGTCACACTGCATCGCGGCTCCGAACCCTTCATGACCGTGGCTGTCGCCGGGGCACGCCAGAGCGCGGGCGTCACGATCGCCGAGATCAATCTGAAGTTCATTTGGGACGTCATCTCCGCGATCCACGTCGGCCAGACCGGACAGGCCTTCGTGCTGGACCGTTCCAGAGAGCTCGTCGCGCATCCGGACATCAGTCTGGTCCTGCGCGGCAAGGACAATCCAGCGGCCGCCCCGCTGCGCGCCCTGCAAGTTGCGGCTGCCGAACGCGGCGGCGGTCTTGTCGCCGGCGCCGACACGGAGGGCCGCGCGGTCTCGGCCGCCGCCAAACGGATCGAAGGCCCCGATTGGACGGCGCTCGTCGCCTTGCCGGCGGCTGAGGCCTACCAGCCGATCCGCGCGGCCCTCTGGCGCACTGCGCTCCTGCTGCTGGCCGGCGTGGCCTTCGCTGCGGCGCTCGCTTACGGGCTCGCGCGGCGAATGATTGGACCGATCAAGGCGCTCGAGGACGGAGCGAGTCATATCGGCGCGGGAGAGTTCGGCACCCGGATCGAGATGAGGACGGGCGACGAGTTGGAGCGTCTCGCCGAGCGCTTCAACACGATGGCGGGCCAATTGGCGCTCTCGCAGGAGCGGTCCGAGCGGATCAACCGCCTCAAGCGATTCCTTTCGCCGCAGATCGCGGAGCTTGTCGAGAGCCCGGGGCATGAACGGTTGCTCGATTCTCACCGCGCCGTCGTCACCGTGATCTTCTGCGACCTGCGCGGGTTCACCGCGTTTTCCGCTCATGCGGCGCCCGACGAGGTCATGGGACTGCTGGCCGAATACCATCGGGCCCTCGGGGAGATCATCGTTAAGTACGGCGCAACGCTGACCGCTTACATGGGCGACGGAGTCATGCTGCTCTTGAATGCGCCGATCCCTCGTCCCGACCCCGCGACGGTTGCGGCCCGCATGGCGATGGACATGCAGCGCGCGGTGCAAGAGATCCTTCAGCGGTGGCGGACGCGCGGCCACGAAATCGGATTCGGGATCGGGATCGCCACGGGCGAGGCGACCGTCGGGCGGATCGGCTACGAGGGTCGGATTGACTACACCGCGATTGGTCCGGTGGTGAACCTCGCCTCTCGCCTCTGTTCGTCGGCCGTCGACGGCCAGGTGATCATTGACGAGGCCACCGCCGCCGCCTTGGGCGAGATGCTGCCCGTCGAGCCCTTGGGCCAGTGGTCGATCCGGGGCTTCGCTGAGCCAGCGGCCGTCTTCGCCCTCGTTCATGAAGGCGCCGGCGAGTGACCGTGGCTTGGGCGCTCCGGAGGGCGGGAGTCGACGTTTTGCGGTCGTAGCAGACCGCGGCCTTGAACGCGTGAGTTAGGGCGGCCCGTTAGAGGTGGTGGCCGCATGTCGGCGCTCCTACATTACTCCTCCGGCAGACCCAGCTTGCGCAGGCCTTCGAACACAGGCGGCAAATTCGGCGTATGCGCGATCATCCATTTCACTGTGATCTGGGGATTGAGGCGGCGGGCTTCCGCCAAGGCGGACTTCGCCTCGTCCATTTTTCCTTCGAGCGCATAAGCGGCGGCCAAATTCGTGTGCGCGAAGAAAGGGCGAAAACCGGAGTCGGTCGCGTTGTGGTATTCGTCGATAGCAGCGTCGAAATGCCCTAGGCCAAGTTCCGCATCGCCCAACTCGACATGGAACAGGCCGATTAACGGATCGCGTGGACTCAACCGCATCGCTTGTTGCGCATCGGATATCGCTTGTTCGAACTGACCGAGAGAAGATTTCGCGTTGCTTCGCACTCCATATAGCGAGGCATAATTCGCATTGATGGCGAGACCGGCGTCAGCAGTTCTGAGAGACTCATCAAAGCGGCGCGACAAGACCAGGTAAGCGCTCTTCGTCCGATACGCCCGCATGTTTTCGGGAGCGAGCGCGATAGCCCGGTCAGCCGGACCGATCACTTTCGCATCGTAATCGGTTTCCGGGTTGGGAAAATAAAGATGTTCGAAGTCATAGGAAGCTGCTTCGCCCGCAAGCGCATCGGCGTCGTTCGGGTCGATCTTGAGCGCCTGTTCGAACAAGGCCCGCACCGCATCATTATCGTCCTTTGTGGGCTTCGACAGCCCCTGCCAATACAAGGCCCATCCCCGCATAGTAAGATCAATCACATCGGGATTTTTGGAATGGGCGCCCTTTTCCGCTTCCGCCTTGACGAGTTCGCTCCCCAGGCTATTGGCCAATCGCCCCACCACTTGATCTTGCAGCTTGAACAAATCGGCAAGGTCCTCCTCGAAGCGTTCGGCCCACAGATGCGCGCCTGATTCCGCGTCGATGAGCTGGGCGTTGACGCGCACCCGGT
>NZ_JBKQOT010000743.1:0-4156 GCF_052145395.1 Roseiarcus sp. | reverse complement strand
TCATGTCGCGGCGGCGCGCGGGCGCGAGATCAGCCGCAGCGACAATCGCGAGGACGTCCGCCAGCGAGTTCGGCTTGTTATTTGGGCTCGTCATTTTTGTTTCCAAGTCTCATGATTAGGCGGGCAGTGACAGGGCGTGTCAAAGGGTGACATTCGGGAAGACTATCACAGCGTAGATGGAACGATTACTTTGACAATGTTTTCACGATGCTGCCGTAGGCTTCTCATTTCGTTGCATTTTCAGGGTCATCCTCGGCCCAGTCCGCCTGGGCCGGCGTGAGCATTTGCTGGATTGCGCCTCTCGCCACCAGGCGCACGCCCCCTACCTTCACCGACGGCAGCGTCCCGGCGGCGATCCAAGGCCGCACCGTCCGTACCGACACTCCGGTCAGGCGAGCGATCTCGTCGGCGCGCAAAAATTCCCGGGCCGCCGTCATTTGCGATCGTCCGGTCGAGGCTGTTTTTGGTGTCCAGGCGGCGCCGGCGTCTGACCCAGACATTCGCGGGCGGCCTCGCGCGCCAGCATGCGCGCGAGGGCGATCAGCGCGTCGGTCGCTGTCGTCTGGTTCGTCTTCGGGGATCTTGCACCACGCGCTCGCATGCCGACCGCATACCGGAATCGGCAGACGGAGCTCGCATGGCCAAATCGTTGTCAGTCTTGCGGCGAGGCGCCGTTCATCACCGTGCGCACCCGGCTGCGCCAGGCGTCCTCCGAAAATTTGATTTTTAAGCGTACGCCCGCCGCTGTGAGGAAGCGAATGAGGGGGCCTCCGGCGATCCCCTCATCGGGTCGGTCGGGCCCATCGACGGAAGCTTGGGGGCTTGCCGACGGAGGTTGCAGGCTCCTTGCCGGTAATGTCGCGATATGCGGTCATCATCTTGGCTAACCAGTCGTTGATCGCCCGATCGCCGCGGTGCCCTTCGTCTACGGTCAACTTTCCGACTTCCGCAATCTCAGCTGCCGCCTTCCCTGCGCGGCGGCTCAGTGCAGCGGCTGCCGCGACGGCTTCAGTGATCTCGACCAAGCGGGCGAATCGTTGTGTCGCTTCCATGATTGGCGTCGCATCGCTCTCGCCGACCAAGAGCAGGGCGTCGAAAATTTGGGGATCGCCGTGCCCGTCAACCGCCGCATCGAGGTCGACGACGCCCAAGCTCTCCAATAGCCGCCGAGCGCTCTTCGCGATTTTATCGAGCTTCCGGCGCAAGATGGATGGAGCGATGCGATCTGGCGGGTCGCAATCCAGCCGATGCCAACGGGCTGCCTCCTCAAACAACTTCGCATGCTTCGCAACCGCCTCGGCCTTCATGCCGATGGCGGCGGCGATCTGCTCGAAATTGTCATGCGTGTATGTAGCCATCAGGGTGCGGGGTCTTCGAGTTCGATTGAATTGCCGTCTCGCCATGAACCACCGCCGGTCCCATCAAACAAGCTTTCTTGGCGCCCACAAAACCGGCGGCAGGCCATTCGGCGGAAAGCGGCCGTTGCCCGAACGGGAAGTTTTGACCCAAGGCGGAAATTCCAGATCCGAGAGGCTATTTTCGCTCCCGGGCGGGAAGCGGACGCCGCTCCAAGTTCCTCTTCCGGGAGAACAGCGGCTGGCGCCAAAGCATTTATTCTTTGAGCATCCGGGCTCTACTGCGTAGGCAGCGACAGGTTACGGCGGATCAGGTGGTCCAGGGAAAACCGCCCCGCGCCTCCGGCGATGATGGCGAGCGCCATAGCCCCCCACGTCATGTGGATCGGCCATCCGTCGGGCACGGTCAATTCGACGATGAGCGTCATGAACAGGAGGCCGAGCGCGGCGAAACGGGTCGCCAGACCGAAGACGAGAAGGACCGGGAAGATGATCTCTCCGCAGCCGGAGAGGAACGCCATCACGGCCGGTGCTGGAAACGGGTAAGGCCCGCCCGGAAGATGGAGCATGAACTCGTCGGTGAACAAGCTCACGGCCGTGTCGCTGAGGCTCAAGAAACCGGCCCACTTGAGGATGCCGGACTTCCAGAAGGGCACGGCCAGCGCGAACCGCAAGACTAGCTGAATGAACGACTTCGGCGCGACGGCGCTGTCAATGCGATCGGCCCTGTCCAAAAAACGGGCGAAGGACGAGAGGATTCCGCCCTCGGAAGCTAGTTGCGAGACGCTGGTCATGTGTTCTCTCCAAGTGTTGCCGACGCGAATGCGCCGGATTCGATGAGGGTCGTAAGACCCATGCCGATATCGAAGTCAGAATGAGTCTCTAGCGCCGCGGCGGCTGCGGTTCCGAGCGGGCGGCCGGCCATCAGCGCCGACAGAAACTCAAGCTGTCCCGGCGCGAGCCGACGCACGAGTACTTCGGAGACCGGCCGCGTGATCAGCGCGTCTTCGGCCTGGCTCGCGTCGATTTCTTCAACCGGCCCATCTCCCCGGTTGGCGGCGAAAATCGTAACAGCCGCGTAGCGAGAGCGCAGGAGCCGGGTCGCCGGATGCGGTGTGAATACGAGATCCGCCAGGCGCTCAGAGGGAGCTGAGCCGAGATCCGAAGCGCTGAGCGAAGCCGTGTCGGCAGCGTGATAGGCGTCGAGCCAGGCGCGCTCGACGCGCGCCACATCGGCAAGCCACGGCATGCCTCGCGCGTAGGCATACCGCTCGATGAAGGCGGGGAAGTCCCGGCCGTACTCGAACAGAAGCGGCGAGGCCGGAGGCGTTACCCGGACGTGGAAGCGCGCCATCGTGCGAAAGAACTCGACCCCGGTAATCCGCTGCACAGCCTGATAGACCGCGGCGAGCGCATCGATGAGGCTCACCGTAACGTTGTTGCGATAAACGGCATAGCGTTTCGCCACAGCCTTGCCCGCCGGCCCGCAGACGAGCGCGGGCGTGTCGCGGTCGGGCGTGAGCAGGGCCTCCGAGAAGGCGGCCGAATAGGCTGCGCCCGCAGGCGGCGGCGCTCGGAACAGGTCAGGCTGCATGGCTGCTCCTCGCGTGAATGCCGGTGCGATCGAGAATGGCTTGCGCGGCGGCCGCTTCCGCCTGCAGACGCGGCCATTCGGGGATATCGCCGTCCCATTTGATCAGCGTCGGGATCGCCGCCGCCCGCTCGACGACGCTCGCGAACAGCCCCCAGACCGCGTCGGCGACCGGCCGGTCGTGGCTGTCGATCAAGAGCGGGCCGTCCTCGTCGTCGCTCTGTTGCGCGTGCCCGGCGAGATGGATCTCGCCGACCGCCGCAAGCGGAAAGTCGGCGAGATATTGGCAAGCCGAGAACCCGTGGTTCGTTGCCGAGACGAAGACGTTGTTGACGTCGAGCAGGAGGCCGCAGCCGGTGCGCCGCACGACGGCGCGGATGAAATCCGTCTCGCTCATCGTCGACTCCCGGTAGAGGACATAGGTCGACGGGTTCTCGAGCAGCAGTTTGCGGCCAATTGCCTCCTGCACCTGGTCGATGTGATCACACACTGTCATGAGCGTCATCTCAGTGTAGGGCAGCGGCAGCAGGTCGTTGAAATAGACGTTGTCGTGCGTCGACCAGGCGAGATGCTCGGAGACGAACGCGGGTTCGTAGCGCTGAACGAGCGCGTGAAAGCGTGCGAGATGCGCCCGGTCCAAAGGCTGAGGCGCGCCGATCGACATGCATACGCCGTGCAGCGAAACGGGGTGGTCGCGACGGATCGCTTCGAGCGCGCGATGCGGCGGCCCGCCTGCGCCCATGTAGTTCTCGGCGTGAACCTCGAAAAAGCCGAGAGGCTTGGGACCTGAAAGGATCGCTTTCAGGTGCTGAGGCTTGAAGCTTGTCCCGGCCAAGCCCGCGACAGGTCGCGCCGGAAAGAGAGGCGCTGGGGCTTCCCCCTCGGAGCATGCGGCCAAATCTGTCTTCATTTCCGCTCCCGTTTTCCGGCGCTTCGAGTCTTGGCTTGGCCTGGGCTTACATCGCGGTCAGGGAGCCGTGCTTGCCGTTCGGCGTGACGATCGACGTGCACGTGCCGCCCGCGACGAACTTCCACGCAGTGCCCTGGAAATTGACGGTCGAGGTCCCCTGGCAGGTCGTGCCGGGGCCGGCGGCGCAGTCGTTCATGCTCTTGAGGGCGACGCCGAAGCACTTCTCCTTGTGAGCGGCCTTCGCCGCGGCGCATCCGCCGGGGTCATCGGCCCGGCGGAGGCGAGCGAGACAAGGGCGCT
>NZ_JBKQOT010000742.1:0-3337 GCF_052145395.1 Roseiarcus sp. | reverse complement strand
GAAGCCCGGCCACTCCCTGCCGAACTTCGACAAGGGCGATCATCTCCATCCGAACGCCGCCGGATACCAGGCGATGGGCGGCGCGATCGATCTCCAGACGATGACGACCAAGTGAGCGCCGCCGGGTAGGCGGGCAGCTCGCTCAGCCGCGACCGACAAAAAGCCTTGGCGCGCGCCTAGCGCGCGTCGAAGGCGGCTCCTTGTGAGCGTCCGGCGCTCCCACGCCGGCCGCTCAGCCCAATTTTTCTTTTACTTTGCCGGCGCCGCGCAGGCGTAGCGCGCCGCGTTGCTTCGATCGCCTTGGCCCGAGTAGTGGGCCGCGGACGGATAGGCGCACCACGGGCGCTGGGCTACGACGCCCTTTTACGGATCGTTGTCGCCATACTTTGTCGCAACGATCTGTTCCGGCGCGACGCCGTCCTCGACCCAGTGCGCAAGCGCGGAGACGACGTCGTGCTCGGGATCGCGGCTTGTCGAGGGCAGGCCGAACACCCCGCCGATCGCATTCGGGCCCGGCCCTCCGCCGCAATGATCCATCCCCGGCGCCATGAACAGCCGGTAGAAGGATTGAGCGTCCTTGAGGCCGCCCATCTTGTCGGTGACCTCGTTGTAGTAATTGATCGAACTCTGAGGCGGAATCCCGGAGTCGTTCCAGCCGTGATACTGGATCAGCTTCCCGCCGGCCGCCCGAAAGGCGCTGAGATCGGGGCTAGTCGAGTCCACCGCTTCCCCGGTTTTTGTCTCCGCCGCCGCGAGGTCGTCGCTGATGTTCTCGCCGTCGATGCGCCAGTCCGACTTGTCGAACACCATGTTGGCGAAATAGCCGGTGACGAAGAAGTTCGCCAGGCTTCCCGCGCTATGCGTTGCGTCGTCGCCGGTGATCCAGAGGACCCAGGCGGTCGGCCCCGCTTCGCCTCCTGGCGCAAAGCCAGGAAAGATCGGCTGCCCGGCCGCGTCCGATGCGCCCGAATAGATCTTTTTGAGCGCCGAAACTTCCGGATCGGTCAGGCAGGCGTCCGTTTGGCCGGCCTTGCAAAGGAGGCTCGTCGCATCGAAGCGGCACTGCGCCGGATCTTCGACATAGCCGCTCTCGGCTGGACATTGGGCGTGCACGGCCTTCGATACGATGGCGAGTTTGGCGGGGGAGAGCCAGGAGCCAGGCTGCTTGAGGGCCTGCTCGGTCCAGATTCCGTTGGCCAATAGTTTCGCCCACGAGTTCGCCGGCGCGCCGGCGACGATGCCGTCATAGTCCTTCGGGAAACGCACCGCCTCCATCAGCGCTTCGCGGCCGCCGTCGGAGCAGCCGCTGAAATAGGAGCGCGTCGGCGACTTCTGGTAATAGTCGGCGACGATTGCCTTGGAGGCTTCCGCCGTCTCGTGAATTGCGCGCCAGCCGAAGTCGACGATGCTTCCGGGATGGCCGAGCGCCCAGGCCGCGTCGAGCGTGCCGCCGGTATGGCCGGTGTCGGTCGCAGAGACGGCGTATCCGGCGGAAAGCGCCCAATCCATCGGCGACAGGATCAGCGAGCCGGCGAAGCCGCCGTTGCCGACCCCCTGGTATTTGCCGTTCCAGGCGCCTTTCTGCGGCAACCAGACCTCGAAACGCGCGTGTGAGTTCGCCGAGGTCTTGAGCATGCCCTCTACCCGGCAGAAGGATGAGTTGATCGCAACCGGCTTGGGAGGATCGAGCCCCATGAGGCTCGAGGGCGGCGACACGTTGGTCGCCGCCATGATCGTCGCGTCGCCATAGATCTTGTCGGCGAGGTCGCCACAATCTGCGGCCCTCGCCGAGGGGGCCGCGAGCGCCAATGCGCTAACGGCTGCCGCGCCAGCGAGCGCGACGCGCGCGCACCTTGAAGTTTGCTTCGTTGATCTCCGCATGTTCCGCTCCTCGGCGTCCTCGGTGGATGGCTCTTCGGCCGCGGACGGCGAGCGCCTGTTGGCGTCGCCGTCTCGCTTTTCGGATTGGGGCTTGCGATGGACTCTCAAGAGCGAGCCCGCGCGGAGAGTGCGTTGTTTCGGCACGATGCGCAACGTCATAAAGCCAATCGGCTTGGTCTGATCTTAGGCCCATGGTTCGCCGACTGATCGGCAAGGTCGAGCGGCTTCGTGGAGACAAGCGAAGCTGAACGCGACGGGGGCGGCGTTTCGGTTGGAGGACCAGCAACTGAAGGGCGAGATCCGGCATTCAAGGCTTTGCCGCCGCGCCCGCAGATCAAGCCATCGGGCGTGGAAAAGGCGACGGATCGCATTGCGGCGGAGAAGGCGGCCAAGGCCGGCGCGCCGCCGCCGGGTCGTTGCGGTCCCCGGGGTGTCCAAATTGAGCATCGACCGCACGGTGACGTGCCGGCAACTGCGGGTTCAAAAGGCGCTTTCGTTGATTGAGGTCTGTGGAAGATGAAACCGATGCGCAGTTGTATTCGACCAGCACTGGCGACCCGCAATTCGGGGGGCACACTCCCTCCTTAATCTTGCCGTCGACATGGAGACGCACATGATTGATGTCTTATGGAAGCCGCTTCCCACGCCCATGTGGCCCGAGGGATCCGTCATGGCTGACTTGCCCGGACTGATCCTGGAGGCGTCCTTCGACCAGGGTGTGCCGACCTGGAAGGTTCAGAGAAAAAGCGGGAAGAATGCTCTCCCGGACCTGGTCTCAAGTGGCACGGCCGACAGCTTCGAGGCCGCCAAGGCAGCGGCGCTGCACGTAGCGGAGACAAGCGGCGATTAGGCGCGGAGAGGCTTCCCGTGGCAGCGCGGCCGAGTGCATCCGCGATGCCGACGCGAGCCTCATATCATCCCCGGACGGAACATCGACCTCCGGCTGATGACCTTGCCGGACACGACGAACACCCCTTCGCCTGTGTAGTGGAGCGTCTCGGGGTGCTTCGGCGACGAGGCGACATGCGCCCTCACGACCTCGAAGATGAAGAAGTCGTACTTGGCGACCAGAGCATCGTCGTGGAGGCGGCATTCGAAGTTCGCATGGCATTCAGCGATCAGCGGCGCGTCGACCTCAGCAGCCTTCTCAGCCGTCAGTCCGAAGTGCTGGAACTTGTCGATCTCGGCGCCGGTGGTGTTGCCGATCCCCACGACGACATCAGTGAGCTTGCTCGTCGGCAAGTTGATCACACATTCCCGGCTGCGGCGGATCATCTCGAAGCTGTGGTTGGCACTCGAAATGACGCACCCGACAAGCGAAGGCGTGAACTCCATGACCGTGTGCCAGCCCATCGTCATGATGTTCGTGCGTCCTTCGTGCGACGACGAAACCAGCACGATCGGACCCGGCTCTAGGTAACACCGGACCTGGGACGTCGGGAAGTCGGCCTTCTTG
>NZ_JBKQOT010000741.1:0-7714 GCF_052145395.1 Roseiarcus sp. | reverse complement strand
GATCACCCCGACCTCGATAAAGCCTTCAAGGACGCAGGCGATCGAGACGCAGAAATGCGGTATGCCGCGGGCGAAATTGGCGGTGCCGTCAATCGGATCGACCACCCAGACGACGCCGCCTTCGCGCATCGGCCGACCCGCCGTCTCCTCGCCGATGAAGCCGTCGTGCGAAAAGGCCTCGTGCAGACGGGCCGCGATCAACTCCTCGGTCTCGCCGTCGACTTCGGTCAAATAGTCCTGCGGCCCCTTGAACCCGACCTTGAAGGACGAATCGAAGAACCTCCGGCGGGCGAGCGCGCCGGCCTCACGCGCCACGGCCTGAGCGGCAAGCCAGCGAAATTGCGTCGGATCGGCGTCTTTCATCGGATGTCCTTCAGAAGTGGCTGTAGGAGCCTTGCGCAAACGTCATCACGCCGCCGTCCGGCCCGACGAAGCTCGGCGGATCGCGACCCTCGAACGCCTCCCCGACGCAGGTGACAGGCGCCTTCGCGGCGGCCGCTTCGGCCTCGAAGGCGGCGGCGCTCGACGGCGCGACCGCGGCCAGGATCTCGTAGTCGTCGCCGCCGGTGAGCGCGACGACGAACAGGCCGGGGTCGACGGCGATAGCTGCGCGCGCGGCGGAGCTGAGAGGCACGCGATAGACGAGCGTCCGCGCGCTGACCTTGGATACGGCGAGCATCTTGGTCAGGTCGCCGACAAAGCCGTCGGAAACGTCCATGCCGCCGTGGGCGTGCTCCGCCATGGCGGGAGCGAGGCTCGTGCGCGGCTGCGGCTCGAGATAGCGCCCGATCAGAAACTCCCGCTCGGCGTGCGGGATGGCGGGCCCCCGACCCTGCCGGATTTTTAGGCCGATCGCCGCGTCGCCGATCGTGCCGGTGACATAGAGCCGATCGCCCGGCTTGACGCCGGTCCGCGTCGCCATCCGGCCTGCCGGGACGGCGCCGAACGCCGTGATCGACAGGGTGAGCGGCCCGGGCGTTTTCACCGTGTCGCCGCCGGCGAGCGGACAGCCATAGTCGGCGCCGTCGGCGCCGAGCGCGGCGGCGAAGGCGTCGAGCCAGGGCTCGGTCCAGTCCGGGGGAAGGGCGAGCGACAGCAGAAAGCCGAGCGGACGCGCGCCCTTTGCGGCGAGATCGGACAGGTTCACCCGCAAGGCCTTGCGCGCGATCGATTGCGGAGGATCGTCGGCGAAGAAATGCACGCCCGCCACCAGCGCGTCGGTCGTCAGCACGAGATCGCAGCCGGGGGGCGGCGAAAGGAGCGCCGCGTCGTCGCGCAGGCCCAGGGCCGCCGGTCCGGCGTAAGGCGCGAAATACCGCGCGATCAACGCGTCTTCGCCGAGGCGGGAGGACATGTCGCGGTGAACCCCGGGCTTTTCCGGCCGTACCACCGGCCGCCGTTCTGTTAGCCCATTTGCGGCCGGCTGTCGCGATGGGCCTGAAATCGTTGGTCGCTCGGCTTGCGCCCAAGTCGAGACTGAGCGGGCGCCGCAGCGGCGAGAGTGAGGAAGCCCGCGTCCTTTTGAGGTCGCGATCAGACAGGGTGTCGGGCGAGCGTCTGAGGCCGTCTACTTTGTTGAAGCGGGCGCCAGGGCGACCGCGGCCTCAGTGGTCAGCGCGAGGAATGTCAGCGTCTCCTGAAGGTAGAGGCGCACGACGGCGTCGGTGTGGCTCAGATAGCCGATCGAAATGTCCTGGCCGATGCGCAGGTCGAAATCGCCGCCGCGGGTGGTGAGCACGAAGGCGCCGTCGATGGCCGGCGCCCAGATGATCTCATCCTTGACCAGCTCCTTGACGTGCTCCAGCACGGGATAGCCGTTGTCGTTGGTCTCGGCGAGGGCGGTATAGGCTTCAGACCCGAGCACCACCGAATAGGGCCCGTTGACGCCGGCGAGACGAAGCGCGCTCAAAGCCTGGGCGATCGCGACCGGATACTCACGCACGTCCGACGGAAGCGTCAGGATCGGGTTGCTGGTCGCCTGCCGAATGCCGCCGATTCCGCCGGCGGGATAACCTTCGAAGATGGCGCGGTCCTCGGCATAGGCGATCTTCCGGGCGGCGTCCTTCACCGGCTGCCAGTCCGAATCGTTCGCGCCCCGTTCGACGTCGTCGATCTGCTGGCGATCAAGCTCGAAGGGAACCCTCAGCTCGACCAGCGCCTTCACCTCGCGCTGCCGCGCCAGTATGCCCTCCCCGGGCGCATCGATCATCTTGAGGCGCCCGGTGCCCACTGCGGAGAAGTCGACGCCGGCCGGCCCATGGACGTCGACGACGCGCCGCCCGGCAAGGTAGCGCTTCAATGTGCGCGTCGCCTCTTCTTCGATGCCGGCCCAGGCCGCGTCGGAAACCGGGGCGAGCTCGCGGTGGAGATTATTCATGACCCTTTTCTCCTTTGAGGGACCCGATTCCAAGCGAGCGGCCGGCGCGCGCGGACGCGGGCGCCGGTTCGGCCGTCGACTCGGGGGGCGCTGTCGCCGCCGCAGGCGCGGCGGCGGTCACGGAGTCCAAAAATGTCAGGGATGGCGTGAAGAACAGCGTTCCCGTCACCGCGCGGCTGAAGTCGAGCAACCGATCGTAGTTGCCCGGCGGCCGCCCGACGAACATGTTTTCGATCATCTGCTCGGTCACCGTCGGGGTGCGGCAATAGCCGATGAAATAGGTGCCGAACTCGCCGGCGCCAGCCTGGCCGAAGGGCATGTTCGCGCGCAAAATCTGACGTTCCTGCCCGTTCTCGGTGATCGAGGTCAGCGCATTGTGCGCCGACGTCGGTTTGATCGAATCGTCCAGTGCGATGTCGGCGAGCTTGGTGCGGCCGATGATGCGCTCCTGCGCCTCCGTCGGCAGCGCGTTCCATGCGCCGAGGTCATGGAGATATTTCTGCACGATCACGTAACTGCCGCCGGCGAACGCGTTGTCTTCGTCGCCGACGATCGCGGCTTCGGCGATCTCCGGGCCGCGCGGATTCTCGGTGCCGTCCACGAAGCCCAGGAGGTCGCGGTCATCGAAATATCGGAAGCCGTGAACCTCGTCGACCGCGGCGACGGCGTCGCCGACCCGCGCCATGATCTGCGTCGCCATCTCGAAGCAGAGATCCATCCGCCTGGCTCGAATGTGGAACATGAGATCCCCGGGCGTAGCGACCGCATGGCGCGATCCGGCCCGGATCTCCCGGAAGGGATGGAGCTCCGCCGGGCGCGGATCGCCGAAAAGCCTGTCCCAGGCGTCGGACCCGATCCCCATCACGCAGCAAAACCCGGCTTCGACGTCCCGAAATTCAATCGCGCGCGCCAACGCCGAAAAGTCGGCGCAGAAAGACCGCACGGCTGCGCAACTGGTCGGACCCGGATTGATCGTCACGACCAGGAAAATGGCGGCGCGCGACAGCGGCGTCGTCACCGGCTGAGGAACAGCCGCGTCAGTCCTGGAAGTCGCGGGCATCATCACCCCTCCTGCCAGCGAAGGCATGTCGCAAGATCGCCCGTCGAGCAACCGTTTTGTTCGCCTCGGGCTCCGCGCATGAGAGGCTTTGGCGCCCAATCTGGGCAAGCGGCTTCGCCCTCGCGTCCCTCGTCAAGATCGCCGAGCCGACGCCGAACCCGGCGGCGAAGAAAGCCGCGGCGGGGTCATAAGCCTTCAACCGACCTCAGCGAGCGTCGCCGCGACGAGGAGGACAAAAGCCGCCGTGGAGGCGACCGCGCGACAGACATGACACCGCTCCCAGCGGTCCTGGAGAGCGGTCCGATCGGCGGTCTCTCCACCGGTCGTCGCCTGCGGCGCCGACGCCGTGGGAACGGATTCCGCGGCCAGCCAGACCCGGTTCATGGGAACGATCAGGAGCCAGTACAGGAGGTGGGCGAGCGCCTCCGCGGCGAAGGCGAGCGCAACCAGCCAGAACGCCAGCGTCGCCGGAGAGAGGGACGCCAGAAGGGCGCAGATCACGACGACGGCAAGCGGTTCGGCGACGCCCGCGATCGTGAAACCCGGATAGTAGATCCCTCGAACGGCAAGGTAGCTGTCGCGCGAGAGTTGGACGTCCCCGGGGACCTCGAGGGCGCCGGCAAGCGGCGACACGATCGTCACGGACGCCAGAATAAGCGACGCGGCCAACATCATCACGTTCATGGTCGGCGAGCCTCCGAACGCCGAGCGGCAAAAATCCGCCATCATGCGTCGCCGCCACCAACGGCCGACCCGCCACCGAGGTTCCCGGTTGCGCTTCGCTTCCCCCTTCCCTAAAGCGTCGCCCACGCTTTCCCGTAAGGACCGCTACGTGACCGACGCGTTTCAGCCCCGATCCGACTTCCTGCGCGTGATGCAGGAGCGCGGCTACATCCACCAGTGCTCGGACCTCGCGGGCCTCGACGACAAGGCGCACTCGGGGAAACTCGCCGCCTACATCGGCTTCGACTGCACGGCGCCGTCGCTGCACGTCGGCTCGCTGGTGCAGATCATGATGCTGCACTGGCTGCAGCAGACCGGCGGTAAGCCGGTCGCGCTGATGGGCGGCGGCACGACCATGGTCGGCGACCCCTCCGGCAAGGACGAGAGCCGCAAGCTTCTGACCGTCGAGGCGATCGAGAATAACAAGGCCGGCATTCGAAAAGCCTTCGCCCACTTCATCCGCTTCGGCGAGGGCGAGCATGACGCGATCATGCCCGACAACGCCGACTGGCTTGCGAAGCTCAACTACATCGACTTCTTGCGTGAGGTGGGCCGGCATTTCTCGGTGAACCGGATGCTGGCGATGGATTCGGTGAAGCTCAGGCTCGACCGGGAGCACGAGCTCACCTTCCTCGAATTCAACTACATGTGCCTTCAGGCCTACGACTTCACCGAGCTCTACAAGCGTCACGGCGTGACGCTGCAGATGGGCGGGTCGGACCAGTGGGGCAACATCGTCACCGGCCTCGACCTCGGCCGACGCATGGGCCTTCCGCAGTTCTACGCGCTGACCTCGCCTCTGATCACCACCGCCTCGGGCGCAAAGATGGGGAAGACCGCGGCGGGCGCGGTCTGGCTCGACCCCGCGATGCTGAGCCCCTACGACTACTGGCAGTTCTGGCGCAACACCGAGGACTCCGACGTCGGCCGGTTCCTAAAACTGTTCACGCTCATGCCGCTCGACGAGATCTGGAGGCTCGAAGCGCTGGGCGGGGCCGAGATCAACGAGGCGAAGAAGGCGCTCGCCAATGCGGCGACCACGCTTTTGCACGGCGCGGAGGCGGCCGAGGCGGCCGCCGAGACGGCGCGAAAAACCTTCGAGGAAGGCGCGCTCGCCGACAGCCTGCCGACGGTCGAGGCGCCGGGCGCGGAATTCGACAGTGGCATCGGGGCGCTCACCGCCTTCGTCCGCGCGGGCCTCGTCGCCTCCACCGGCGAGGCGCGCCGGCAGATCCGCGGCGGGGGCCTGCGTATCAACGACGAAGTGCTCATCGACGAGAAGGCCGTCATCACCCGCGAAGCCTTGCAGGCGGGCGGGGTGGTGAAGCTGTCGCTCGGGCGCAAGAAGCATGTGCTGTTGAGGGCGGTGTAGTCGGCGGAGGGGCGGCGTCTCGCCGCCCGGGCGCGCAGGACGCGCGCCCTCCATCGCTCGCGGGTGGGCGCAGCTGAAAGTGTCAATTTTGAATGGGAGCGAATTTCATGCGCGCTATAGGGCTGGCGATAACCGCGCTTCTCGCGGCGGCGCTTGCGCAGGCCGCCGCAACGGCCGCGGACGAGAAACCCCAAAAACCCAACATCGTCGTCATCATCTCCGACGATCAGGGCTGGAAGGACGTCGGGTTCCATGGCTCCGACATCAAAACGCCGAACATCGACGCGCTCGCCGCTGGCGGGGCGCGGCTCGAACAGTTCTACGCCCAGCCGATGTGCTCGCCGACCCGCGCGGCCCTGATGACCGGGCGCTATCCGTTCCGCTTACGGGCTCCAGATCGCCATTCCCTCGGCCCACACGTACGGCCTGCCGACCGACGAATGGCTCCTCCCTGAGGCGCTGAAGGAGGCAGGCTACGAGACCGACCTGATCGGCAAGTGGCACCTCGGCCACGCCGACCGCAAGTATTGGCCGCTCGAGCGCGGGTTCGACCATCACTACGGCCCGCTGCTCGGCGAGATCGACTACTTCACCCATGAGCAGCACGGCGTGCTCGACTGGTTCCGGGACGGCAAGCCGGTCAAGGAGCCCGGCTACTCCACGACGCTGCTCGGCGACGCGGCCGTCAAGCTGATCGAGACCCACGACGCCAAAATTCCGCTCTTCCTCGACCTCGCCTTCAACGCGCCGCACGCGCCTTTCCAGGCGCCCGAGGCGGACCTCGAGCACTACAAGGACATCGCCGACCCGGCCCGGCGCGCCTACGCCGCGCAGGTCACGGCGATGGACGCTGAGATCGGCCGGGTGGTGAAGGCGCTCGACGAGAAAAAGATGCGCGACAACACGCTGATCGTGTTTCAGGCCGACAACGGCGGCACCCGCAATATGTTCTCCGGCGAGGTGGACACCTCGGCGCTGAAAAGCCTGCCACCCGACAATGGCCCCTATCGCGAAGGCAAGGGCACGGTCTACGAGGGCGGAACGCGCGTCGCGGCGGTCGCCAACTGGCCGGGCCGTATCAAGCCCGGAACCGTCATCGACGAGATGATCCACGAGGTCGACCTCTACCCGACGCTCATCGGCCTCGCCGGCGCGAGCGCGGCCAAGGCGAAGGTCCCGCTCGACGGGCTCGACGTCTGGGGGACGATTAGCGAGGGCAAGCCCAGCCCACGCACCGAGATCGTCTACGACCTCCAGCCCTTCCGCGCGGGCTTAAGGCAGGGCGACTGGAAGCTCGTCTGGCGCACGCCGCTGCCGCAGGCGGTCGAACTCTATAACCTCGCCACGGACCCGTCGGAGAAGGACAACGTCGCCGCCGCCCATCCCGACAACGTCATGGGACTCCAGCAGCGCGCCAACGAACTCGCCGCGGCCATGGTCCCGCCGCTCATGCTCCAGATAGAGTTCAAGGCGATGAAGCAGCGCCTCAGCCTGCCCCCGGCCCTGCCGGACGACGACGTCATCGACGGCGCGGCCGAGTAGCGCCGGAGGGCCGGCGTCTCCCCTTGGCGCGCCGGACAACTGCGAATGAGGAGGGCGAAATGCCGGACGATATCGACGATGTCTGTCCTGCGCCTCGTCCGGCGCATGACGCCTCCAAGGAGCCAAAGGGCTGGTACGTTCCGCACGGGCTTCCGCATTTCGATTCGCCCGAGGTTGTGCAGGAGATCACCTTCCGGCTCGCCGACGCGCTTCCGCGCGCCGTCGCCGCAGCTCGGAAAGACGAAACCTTCGCGGCGCATCGGCGGCGGATAGAGGCGACCCTCGACGGCGGGCACGGCGCGTGCCTCCTGCGCGACCCGGCGCTCGCCGGCATCGTGCAGGCCGCCCTGCTTCACGGCGTCGGGATCAAATACGAGCTCTTCTCCTGGGTCGTCATGCCGAACCACGTCCACACGTTGATCGCGCCGAAACCGGGCAATCGGCTGGCGGATGTCGTGCAAGCGTGGAAATCATGGACGTCGAAGGCGATCAACCGCGATCGCGGCGCCAGCGGGTCCGTCTGGCAGCGGGAGTACTTCGATCGATTCATCCGTGACGAGCGGCATTTCGCAGCGGCGGTCGCCTACATAGAGGAAAACCCAGTAAAAGCGGGTCTGGCGGCGAAGTCGGGCGACTGGCG
>NZ_JBKQOT010000740.1:0-4279 GCF_052145395.1 Roseiarcus sp. | reverse complement strand
AAACTGCAACAGGGTCAGCCATGAAACGCGCCAGAATGACGTTGGATCAGTGATGGTCAGTGGGACACTCGCGCTGGGAAGCCTTGGAAATCCTAGGGACACTTTTGGTCCCACTTTTCTACTAATCTATTGAAATAACACGCTTTTCGTAGTCCCCTTGGGAGCGCCAATCCCGTTCGGAGCGCCCGCCAAACCAATCAGATATCTTCGATTTTATATGGCACAACATTAAGAGGTTGTGACCGCCGGCGGCGGCGATTTCGAGGGCCGCTTGGCGTTCTCCTGGCCCTTGATGTCGCGCAGGTCGGGCTGCGGCCCCGCGGGGCCGCGCACCGCCGGCTGGGGTCGCGACAGCACCTGTGTCCCCTTGAAATGGTTGGCGAGCTGGATGAGCGATCGCGGCGCGAGAATGTCGAGGTCGGCCGACGCCCAGGCCGCCTCCGGCCCGCAGGACGCCGGGCAGATGAGCCCCTTCCCCGCCGAGTTCGCCGCGATCGCCGCCGGCAGCACGCCGGCGACCGCGCTGACCGCGCCATCGAGCGCGAGTTCGCCGATGACGCAATAGCCGTCCAGCGCATCCATCGGGATCGCGCCGATCGCCGCCATGACGCCGAGCGCGATCGGCAGGTCGTAGTGGCTGCCCTCCTTCGGCATGTCGGCGGGGGCGAGATTGACGGTGATGCGCTTGGCCGGAAGCGCAAGGCCGGAGGCGATGAGCGCCGAGCGCACCCGCTCCTGCGATTCGCGCACCGCCTTGTCGCCGAGGCCGACGATGTTGAAGACCACGGTTCCGGAGGCGACATGCACCTGGACGTCGACTGGCCTTGCTTCGACCCCCTCGAACGCCACCGTCGAAACCCGCGCCACCATGTCCCGCCCCCGGGCTGCCTTTGGGCAGGAACATTTGCAGAACATTTTGCAAAGCGCAAGCGAAAAGTTTACACGGAGAACGAACGGCGCCCGCGAGTGGGAATTCGATCGCCGCCGATTTGCCGCGGATGTTCAAACGCGGGCAAAGGCCGGTCGCGATCCAGCCACGCCCCAACGCGAAGCGGTCTGCCGGAAACTCTATCAGCGCTATTGCGAACTGAGCGCCGACGGGGGCGTTCGAATGTCCGTGCGCGTAAAGCGGATAGAGGAAGGGCGTCGATCCGTTCCGCCGAGGCAACGCACTCGTTCCACGGGTCAGACAACAGGCATCAATGCCGCTCCATCCGCCGCCTCGACCGGGTAGATCTCCGGGGTCAGCCCCGTCTTCTTGTTGTAGTCCTCAGACGTGGCGGCGGCGACCTCGTCCGTCTTGCCGGTCTCGACGAAGGCCACCATGCATCCGCCGAATCCCGCTCCCGCCTGCCGCGCCCCGATTGCCCCCGGCGCGGCCATCATGGCCTCCATCATTGTCAGCATCGACGGCGAGCAGATCTCGTAGAGATCGCGCGCTCCCGCGAAAGACTCGGCGCAGAGACGGCCGATGGCGCCGCGATCCCCCGCCGCCAGCGCGTCCGACATCGCGAGCACGCGCTCGTTCTCGCCAACGATGAACTCGCACCGTTTCCGGACCTCGCCCGACAAGGTCGCCACATGCGCCATGGTCGCATCACGCAACGCCCGAACTCCCAGCAGCGCCGCGCCTTCTTCGCAGCGCGCCCGTCGCGCGCCGTATTCCCCGCCCACGAGTTCGCGCGGCGATTTTGTATCGCAAATCACCGCGCGGATCCCTTCAGCCAAGCGCACAGGGCGCGTCGAAAGGTCTCGGCAATCGAGCAAGAGGGCGCATCCGGCGCGGCCCAGGCACGAGGAGAACTGGTCAAGGATTCCGCAGTTCATCCCGACGTACTCATTCTCGGCGCGCTGGCAGAGCCGGGCCAGGCGCTCGCCGCTCATCTCCCAGCCGCCGAGCGCGCGAAACATCACCGCCACGGCGCATTCGAGCGCCGCCGACGAGCTCAGCCCACTGCGGATCGGGACGGTGCTATGGATCACGCCGTCGAAACCGCCGAGCGGCAAGCGTTCTGCTGCGAGCGCCCAAGCCACTCCGCGCGGATAATCGCCCCATCGCGCGCCGGAGTTCCCGCGAACCGCGATCGCCCGGAGATCGAAAGATTCTCGCGAGTCCAGGTTCGCGGAGTAGAGTCGCACGATCCTGTCTTCGCGAGGCCGCGCCGCCACCCACGTGTCCCGGCTGATCGAAAGCGTCAGCACGAACCCGAGATTGTAGTCCGTGTGGCTCCCCATCAGATCCACCCGTCCCGGCGCGCGCGACCACAGCGCGGGTTCACCTCCGAACTTCTCCTTGAACAACCGCGCCACACGTTCTTGCCGCATCGAAGGCCTCCAGCATCGCGTCCCGCTGCGCGGCGGAATATCAGACTGCATGCGGTGCGACGGCCCGAGCAGCAGCCCTGTCCCCCCCGGCGCGAGTTGGCGCGCGCAAGCAATCGTCGCCGCGCGGATGACTTCCGCGTTCCCCGTGGGCAGCACGTCTTGCGTCGAGATTCCGCCGTAGAAACTCAGCTTGGACCCATACTCGCGGGAGAGCCATATATGCTCAAGCACCTCGGGCTGAACCGGGTTGAGCGTCGTCAGGCCTATTTCCACCAGATCCGGCAAGATGGCGCGAATGTCGCCGTCCGAATGGAGGATCACAGGCAGCCCGGCATCGAGAAAAACGGCGAACATCGCCGCCAGGCGCGGCTTGATCAACCGTCGCCACAGCCGCGGCGAGAACAACATGGAGCGCTGAGCTCCGTAATCGTCGCCGAAGTATCCGCCGTCGACGCCCGCGGCGACAAATCGTTTCGAGAGCGCAATCTGCGAAGCGGCGATGCGATCGAGTAACTCTTCGACCCACTCGGGTCGCTCGATCATGTCCATCATCACGGCTTCGAACCCGCGCAGCGACCACGCGCGCTCGAACAGACACATTCCGAGATTCGGCACGACGAAAGTATCCGCGCCGCGGGCCGAGATCGTTCGCACCGCCGCATCGAGGAGCCCCGCCGCTTCCGGGTTGGGCCACGCGAGGCGATCAAGATCGCGAGAGTCCTTCAGCGGCGCGAAGGAATGCCAGTAGCCTTCCGTGCGGGTGTCCCATCCTGCGCCCCACCAATCGAACTCGATCGTGCCGTCTTCGTTCACTGGACGCGGGTAGGAGATATCGACCCGGAGCAGGTGGTTATCGAGACGATCCGGAAGCTCTTCGACAGGCACGCCGAAGTGCTCCGCGAGAAGCCGGCCCATCTTCGCCGTGTAATTGGTCTGCACTGGCAGCCTGTCCACTGGTTCCCGCCGCAGTGCGCGCAGGACTCGCGCTTTGCGGTCAGCAACTGCGACAGACTGGATCGAACTTGCTCCCATACGCCGTCCTCAGCGTGCGTCGCGAGATATTTCGGCCGACATTCGCCGAGCTCCGCCGCTTTCGCTGCATTCTGCGCCGGGCGCAAGGGTCAAGTTGACGCGGGTAATAACGGCCTTTCCTCGACGCGCCCAGCCGAGCGATGGGCGACGGCGTCGTAGCGCCGCGGCCCACGTCCTCACGCACAGAATCTGCCGCAGGGGCGAAGCGTCAGGCGCCAACGAAAACGGCCCGCCGGTCGATCGGCGGGCCGTTGCGATCCTCAGAGGGGCCAGCAGTGGCCTGCCTCTGTGTCAGTTCGGGCAGTTTGTCGTCTGCGTCGTCTGGCTGTAGCCGCTGTTGTCCGTCGTCTGCGTGGTTTGCGTGTTGCAGGGGGGCGCGGCCGGGACCACGACGGTGCGGTTGGGGCCGGTGGCCGCGCCCCCCACGACTGCGCCTGCGGCGCCGCCGACTGCCGCGCCGACCGGGCCGCCGACGATGGCGCCCGTAACGGCTCCGCCGGTCGCGCCCGTGACGGCGCCGTTGTCGTCCGCGAAGGCCGCCCCGGAAGCGCCGACCGCGAGCATTCCGGCGAGAATGAGTGACTTCAGCATTCGATCCTCCAAAGTGTTCACCCGTCTCTCAACCCCTGGCAGGCGCGCGAGGTTCCCTTCGATCTCGGAGGGCGCGGGCGATCGAGGCAGAAGTCGACCCGCGGCGGCATGGGGCGCCGCCATCACTTGTCGACGCCAGCGGGAACCTTTTCGCTTCAGGGGCGTAGTCAGGAACGGTTCCTGAAGACGGACGTCAAGGAGGGTGCTATGGGATTGGGACGAGGCGCGTTGCTCTGGCTGCTCGGGGTTCCGATCCCCGTCATTATCCTGCTGGCGCTGTTCTGGCATCATTAGGGACGGCGGGCCTTTCCAAGGCGACCGGCGGACTGCT
>NZ_JBKQOT010000739.1:0-4149 GCF_052145395.1 Roseiarcus sp. | reverse complement strand
GGAAAGCCGCCGATCAAGGCAACGCGGGTGCGCAATTGAATCTTGGCGCGATGTACGACAACGGCCGAGGCGTGCCGCAGGATCATGTCCTAGCGTACATGTGGGCCAACTTGGCAGCGTCACGAGCGGCGGACTCTGAAACTCGCGCTCAGCGGCTAAGAACCGCGATATTGCAGCCGCCAGGTTGACGTCCGCTCAGATCGCCAAGGCGCAGAAGATGGCGGTGGAGTGGAAGCCTGCGAATTCCGAGGCAATCCGACCAGGGATTGATTTGATGTCGAAGCCCGAAGTAATCGAACAACGGGCTCGCGATCACCACGAACCCGTCAGTCGTCGCCATCAGGGCCGGCGCTGATCCGTCAGGAGCCGCTCGGGCCGGCGCGGCCAAGCCTCCGACTCACAGTTCGCTCGTCGGCATCATGTCGGTGATCGCCCAGGCCGAGAGGAAGATGATCAGCTCGCGCACCAAGGCGGCGCTAGCGGAGGCACGGAAGAGGGTCGCCGTGGCCGGACAACGGGAAGAGCACTCCGAGATCAAAAGGCTCGGCTGTCCAACCGGCGCAGCCCACCTACAGGGGCAGGGCTTCGACAGACTCGCCGTGCAGGCCCTCAAAGCCAAAGCGGACGAACGGGCGGCGGGTCTGGCGGCGTCGATCGACGCCTTGAAGACCGAGGGCGTCAGATCCGCCAACGCCCTGGCCGGCGCACTCAACGCTCGGGGCTATGCGACGGCTCGGGGCGGCCGGTGGACGGCTAGGTCCGTTCTCAACGTCATGGCTCGGCTGCGCGCCGTAGGCGCGTGCGTTCGTGCGAGGAACGCCCTCCGGGGCTTATTCTACTCGCTCAAGATGATGATATATTGGCCACATTGGCCAGAAGTATGGTCGTTCTTTCCTGCATTGGCGGCCGCACTGGCCACACAGCGCCTACAAGTGACGCCGCCATGCACAAGTTCGATCGCCGCGAGACTCGCGTGCTCATGGATGCGATCGGTGAACGCCCGGAAGCGGTCGATATCGGCGTCGTCCCAAAGGCGCCCCTGATTGGAAGGCGTCAGATCCGACGTCGGATGGATCTCGACCTCCTGGGTCGAGACGACGCCCAACCCCCTTCGACCTTGACCGCTTTATGCGCCAAATCGGCGTCTGTGATAGCGGTGACCCATGCCCGTGCAATGGGGAACCTGGTAGAAGCGATTGCGTGTCTTCACCGGCCCGATTTGCACCGGCTCGAAGAGAATGTCGTACCGAGCGTCGCGCACCGCCCCTCCAGGATCAAAACGTCGCGCAGGCGCGCCGAGAACCTGACGGGGGGCGAACTGGCGCTGTCGGTTTGTGGCGCCGGCGCGAGCCGATCAAGCTGTTTCGGGGTCGACAGACGCTTCGGGCGCCGCAACGCCGCCGCTCCCGTTCTTCGCTCGGTCTGCTCGGGGCGGATGAACGCGCGCTCCGGGCGGAGCTTTGCCGGTTCCTGCCGTTCGACTGTCCTTCGCTTGCAGGTCGCACGCATGAGTCCGGGAGCGCAGGCTCACTCCATCACGCCATAGATCGGTTGCTGACCCCCGACTCCCTTGAGCGAGAACTCACCCAGGAATTCCGCCTTCGCGCCGCTCAGGCGCGCGAATTCGGCAGAAAGCAACGGAGAGCGATCGAGGGTCTTGCACATCGACTCGATGCGTGCGGTCAGATTGACGGCGGGCCCGATGACGGTGAAGTCCAGCCGCGTGCTTCCGCCGATGTTTCCGTACATCACGTCGCCGACGTGCAGCGCGAGGCCGTAGTGGATCAGGGGCGCGCCGGAGGCCACTCGTCGCTGGTTGTCAGCTTCGATCGTGGCTTTCGCCGTACGTGCCGCGTCGAGCGCCCGGCGACATGCGGATGCGGCGTCCGGTTCGACCGGGAAGATCGCCAGCACGGAGTCGCCGATGAATTTGAGCACCTCGCCGCCATTCGTTTCGACAGCGTCGCACATCGGGCCGAAGTAATGATCGAGCATCCCGATCAACTCGTCACGAGGCAGAGTTTCGGAGAGACTGGTGAACCCGCGCAGGTCGGAGAGCCAGATCACCGCGTTGATGGTCTCGCCCAAGCCGCGCCGAATTTGCCCTGCAAGAACCCGACCGCCGGATTGCCGGCCGACGTAGGTGTCGAGAAGCGTCCTCGCCATGTTGCGCAGCGCCTGGAGTTCCAGATTGACTGCGACAGCGGGCGTCATTGCCGTGAACAGCGCGATCTCGTCGTCAGAGAATCCGCCGGCCTTGGCTGTCGCGAGCGACAGCGCCTTGTTGGTTCCGTCGCTGAAGGGCGCGGGCAGTACGACGTAATCGGTCATGCCGCCGCGACGCAGTTCGTCGAGAATGGGAAATTCCTGATTCTCGGCGGACGTCAGGCGGCTTCGAAATGGCCTGCCGTCATAGGCGGCCCGGATCGGGCTGTTGGCCAGGATCGCGTCCTGGCTCGTGTCGGCGTGGTAGAGCCGCTCCGTCACGCCCTTGTCGAGTTCCCAAAGAGAGCTGGTGGAGAAGAGTTGCGGGTGAAGGACCGGGACGCCCGTGGTGATCCGGCAGACGTCGACGCCGGCGTTCCGCAAACGCGACGCGAAGGCCTCGAGGAAGCTCTTCGCGTCGGTGATCCGGAGCCCGTCCGTCATCAGCCAGCGGACGACCGAGTTTTCCTGCGACAGAACACGGGTCGGCTTTTCGCCCATCACAATGTCTCCGTCGCTTCCCTGGCGCGCCGACGGCTTTTCCACGCCGCCCTTCCCACGGTTTGCTGCTACTATTGACTATGAGAACCGAGCCGAGCCTGGTCAATTCGCTGCGGCAGTCACCCTCCCGGGCAAGAGGCCGAAGTTGGCGGTCAGCGTGCGTGGGGCCGCCGCTGTTGGAGACGGTCCCCGTCGTTCCGAATGACTTGACGAAAGCGGAGCCGAGTCCGCTTCAGTGAAGGGTCCCGGGCGGTCGCGGATGCTTCGGGTCAGCGTCTCGGCGGCGGTCCCGGACGAGAGGTTGTGGACCGCAAGCCTGCTCTGGAACGCGACGGCGCCGATCGAGGCAGGTGAACACGATCCGGTATCGCGCCGGGTTCGCCGCAGGAAGGGAAAGTCGATTCGATGAGCGTGGCCTTCACCCGGGAAGACAGCGCAGCGACTGCCGCGGAAGTCGAACTGCCAGATCGACCTGTCTCGCCGCATCCCAATCTGGTGACCTCGTCGGGACTGGAGGCGCTGGCGACGGCGATGAAGGAAAGCCGCGCGGCCTGTGACGCCGCGCTGCGGATCGAGGACGCCGGCGAACGCCGGCGCGCTGTCGCGCTCGCCTCTCGCGATGTGAGATATTTCGCGGACCGCCTCAGGACGGCCCACCTTGTCCCACCGCCGGCTGATTTCGGCGCCGTCGCCTTCGGACACAGGGTGACGTTCAGTTGGGACGACGGCAGGCGCCAGACCTTCAGGATCGTAGGCGAAGACGAAGCCGATCCCCGGAACGGATCCATTTCCTATGTCTCTCCGGTCGCGCAGGCGCTGATCGGCAAGGCGACGGGCGAGGTCGTCACGACGGGCGACCGGGAGATCGAGGTTCTCTCCATCGAATAGCACGGCTCCCCGCCCAGTGGCGGCGGATTCCCCACTTGCCGATCGCGTCAATAGCGCCGCATCGATCGGTCGATCTCCCTGGCCCAGGCTTCGATGCCGCCTTCGAGGTTGACGGCATTCCCGAAGCCGGCATCCCGGAGAAAGTCGACGATCATCCGGCTGCGAGCGCCGTGATGGCAAATGACGACGAGTGGGTGGCTCGCCGGCAGCTCGCCGACGCGCGCCGGTATCTCCGCCATCGGAATATGCAGGGCGCCGTCCAGCCGGCATATCTCGAGTTCTCTCGCCGCTCGCACATCGAGAACCAGGTGTTCCCTCCCCGCGGACCGCATGACTGCAAGGTCTTGAACAGAGATAGCATCGGAATTTACGGGATAATCCCTGGACAAAGCGCGGCGCTTCCGATCTACACGAGAGGTGAAGATAGATTGGAGCGGGAGCGGGTCAAGGAGGAATCAAGCTGCGACAGATCCGGATACCTGCGCAAGACGGCTCGGACTTCGGCCATGGGGTCGTCGCATTCGCGGCCACGCATCCGTGATTTGCGAGGAAACG
>NZ_JBKQOT010000738.1:0-3002 GCF_052145395.1 Roseiarcus sp. | reverse complement strand
GCGAGCAGGCAGTATAGATTTTACTCTGACAATGCCATCGACGACGTCAGAGAAGCCGTCAGCGCCTTCGCCGACCGCTACAATGCCGAGTGGCTCATCGAGAAGAACGGATACCGCTCCCCACGCGAGGCCCGTGCCGAATGGCTCGACACCATCCTCAAGCACGCCGCATAATGCAGTCCCGTGTCCAGAAAACCGGACGCACTACATTGACCTGCACCCGTCCCGGCCGGTCGCGCAGATCGAGCTCAAGAAATGGCTCGATCTCAAGACGCGCCGAGGCTACCAGCTCCGCGCCTGACTGCAGGACGCCGAGCTGCTCCGCCTCTTGCCGCTTGGCGCTGGTTCGCCTCAGCCGTTCAAGGAGATCTTTGACGGATTTTGCAGACGAGAAGGTGAGCTGGTTTGACGCCGCAATCTTGATCTTTTCGCCACTCGCTGGATTGCCTTCGCGCTCTGGCGTCGCCTTGACCTTGAATTTGCCGAACCCCAGGAGCGACACCTCCCCACCGCTTGCTGCCGCGTCCTGGATGTTCTTCAAGATGTCTTCGACGATGGACTTGGCTTGCGCTTTGCTCACGCTATGCGCGTCGGCGACCTTTGCGATGAGTTCGTTTGTGTTCATTTGGGACCTTCCATCGATTTGATGCGGCATGGGATGGCCCCAGCGCGATGTCACTATCGCGTCATTGCCTGATATGCGCGGGCGCTCGCCGCCTCAACATAGCGCCAGCGCCGATGGCTGCGCCTTGCAATGAATGTGGCCTCCGCTAGATTCGTCGGGTCAATTCGAGAGGAGCGCACCATGGCGACGGGTACGGTGACATGGTTCAATGCGACGAAAGGCTTCGGGTTCATTCAGCCCGACGCCGGCGGCCCGGATGTGTTCGTCCATATCAGCGCGGTCGAACGGGCCGGAATGCGTGACCTGAACGAAGGGCAGAAGATCGCGTACGAGATCGTCGCCGACAAGCGCAGCGGGAAATCCTCCGCCGACAATTTGAAACCGGCCTGAAATTGCCTGTGACCTATCATGCCGTCGTCGCATTCGACCGTGACGCGAAAGGCGACCTGACGCCCGGCGAAGCTCGGGAGGTGATGAGTCCGCTCGTCGCCGAACGCCGGGCTCGCGCGCGCGCCCTCGAACACGCTGGCGCGCTGGCGTTCTCTCGTACCGGCAATCCGGCAACCGGCGAGTTTCAGGACGCGGTGGTCCTCGCGCAATTCGGCGATGTTGATCTCGAAACGCTTGGGTGACGAAGAAGGTCCATTTCGGGACAGTTCGGGCTGATCAGGGGCTATCTTCTATCGTTCGCCGGTCCTGGGTTCGGTCATGCCTTCGAAGTCATGCACAGATAGAAGTAATCCGCTGGCGCGAGATTCCAGCGAAAGGCGAATTCAAGTAAGCTTGTCTTGCGATATTGGGCGGTACGATGCGCATCACGGCGAATAAGCGCGCGCCGTCGTCCCGCGGCATTTTCTCGCCTTTGCGCCATGCGGTGTTCCGACGCATATGGACCGCAAGCCTGCTATCCAACCTCGGGATCTTGGTCCTGGGCGTCGGCGCCGCGTGGACGATGACGCAAATATCTGCATCGGCCGATATGGTGGCGCTGGTCCAGACGTCATTGATGCTGCCGGTCGCGCTGGTCTCGACGCCCGCGGGCGCGATAGCGGACATGTTTGACCGGCGGATTGTCGGACTTGTCGCTCTATCGATCGCGTTGGCGGGCTCGATTTCGCTCTCGGCTTTCGCATGGCTAGGCTTCGTGACGCCTGTCCTCCTGCTTGTCGCTTGCTTCATCATTGGCAGCGGCATGGCTTTGTTCGGGCCGGCATGGCAGGCGTCTGTCAGCGAACAAGTGCCGGCGGAGGCGCTGCCCTCGGCCGTCGCCCTCAATGGCATCCGTTACAACATTGCCCGCAGCTTTGGGCCGGCGATCGGCGGGATCATTGTCGCGTCGGCCGGGGCGGTCGCCGCATTCGCCACCAATGCGCTCCTCTACCTGCCGCTACTCGTCGTCTTGTTTCTTTGGCGGCGACTGAAGGAGCCGTCGCGGCTTCCGCCTGAAAGATTGGCGCGGGCGGTCATTTTCGGGCGTTCGATACATCGTGCATTCGCCCTCTATTCGCATTGTGCTCGGGCGGACCTTGGTTACCGGAATTGCCGGCGGGTCGGTCTCGGCGCTGATGCCGATCGTGACGCGCGATCTCCTGCATGGCGGCGCGCAAATATACGGCGTCATGCTAGGGGCGTTTGGTATTGGGGCGGTGCTAGGAGCGCTCAATATCGCCACGCTCCGGGGGCGTCTGGGAGACGAACTTTCGGTCCGCCTGTGCATGGTCGTCATGGGCGTCTGCGTCGCTGTCGTCGCGATCAGCCGCTCGCTAGTGCTAAGCGGAAGCGCACTCATCTTCGCAGGCGCCGCCTGGACAGCTTCCGTCACGCTGTTCAATGTCGGCATTCAACTCGCCGCGCCGCGCTGGGTCGCTGGTCGCGCACTGGCGGCCTATCAGGCAGCAATCGCGGGCGGGATTGCGCTCGGCAGCTGGGTGTGGGGAAGCGCGGCGAACGCCATTGGTGTCGAGGGAGCGCTGCTCGTTTCTGGCGCAACCTTGTTTGTGTCGCCGGTGCTTGGTTTGTGGATGCGGAGGCCAACCGTCAGCGGCCCGAACGAACTGTCCCTTGACGTCCTCGCCGATCCGGAGGTTCGCCTCTTACTGACCCCACGCAGCGGACCGATCGTTGTCGAGATCGAATATCGCGTCGACCCCGCCAAGGCGCGCCTCTTCTACGCTCTCATGCAGCACGTGCAGCTGAGCCGTCAGCGTAACGGCGCTTACGGCTGGTCAATCGCGCGGGACATCGCCGATCCTGAACTATGGACCGAACGATATCATTGCCCAACGTGGCATGACTATCTGCGGCAGCGAAGCCGCTCAACGGCAACGGAGCGCGCCCTGCACGTCCGGGCCAACGAATTTCATATTGGTCCAGAGCC
>NZ_JBKQOT010000737.1:0-5663 GCF_052145395.1 Roseiarcus sp. | reverse complement strand
GAGTTATGTCAGCCTCGCACGATCGCCCGTTGCGAAGGTTCCGACAAATCGGCCCGCGCCGCCACCATTTTCATCCATAATGGCGCGCCGCAGGCGCTGGTTGGCTCCCAAGGAGGACGCCTGATGGAAAAGATGCACTTCACCCGGATGGACGAGGGGACAGACGCGGATTTTCAGGTGCTTCGTCACGTCCACGAACAGACGCTCCGGGATCTGCCCGACCGGATGTTCGGACTGCTCGCCGACCTCGCCAACGATACGGCCTACAACATCACCCGTTACGACCACTGCCTCCAGACGGCGACGCGGGCGCTCAGGGACGGAAGGGATGACGAATATGTCGCGGTCGCGCTGCTGCACGACGTCTGCGAGCCTCTCGGACCGTTCAACCACGGCGAGGTGATCGGATCAATCCTGCGTCCGTTCGTTCGCCGCGACAACTGGTGGATGCTGACGCAGCACGGTCTATTCCAGACCTATTTCTATGCCCGACACCTCGGGCTCGACCCCGACGCGCGCGACAAGTTCAAGTCGGACCCGGCCTATGAGCAGACGGTCGAGTTCTGCGCCAGGTACGACGAGGTCTCCTTCGATCCCACGTACAAGAATGAGCCTTTGTCTACGTTCGAGCCGATGGTGCGGCGGCTTCTGACGAAAGCCTGGGCGCCGCCGTCCTGAGGCAACGGAACCCAACTCCAATTTCGCCGAGTGTCCGCCGAAGGCCGATAGACCGACGGCATGAGCCCTCCGATTGCGGAGCGCTCATGCCAGGATCAGGTCATTGGGTCAGCGCGCTGAACTCACGGGCTGGTGTTCGGGGTGTTGCCGGTGGTGGTGGGGCTTCCGTTCGCGGAGCCGCTGGTCCCGTTGCTGCCGGGTGTCGAGCTACCCAGCATTCCCGACCCGTTGGTCGTGTTGTTGGCGCCATAGCCGCTGTTGCCCATAGACCCGGTTCCTCCGGTTCCCAGGTTGCCACCGGTTCCCAGGTTGGCTCCGGGGTTCGTCGTTCCTGCGTTGTTGCCCAACGCACCCGTTCCGGTGTTGCCCTTGCCCATGGCGTTTCCGCCGGTTTCATTCATTCCGGCCCCGCCGGTTCCGGTTCCACTCATCCCGCTTCCGCCGGTTTCGGCTCCGCCCATTCCCGTTCCCCCGGTTCCGCCCGCGCCCATTCCGCCGCCGCCGCCCGCACCGGCGGCCCCGCCCCCTGCTCCACCGGCGCCGCCGCCTCCCGCCTGCGCCAGCCCCAGTGTGGGAAGAAGAAGGGCGAAGGCGACGGCTCCGAGTCGTTTCATGTTCATGCGCATCCTCCAAATTCTGGTGGGGTGTCAGCCGCCCTTTGAAGTGGGGCGGTCCAATCTCAACGCGCCGGACCTGTGGACGATCCGTCTCACGCGGAAAGTGATCATTCTGGCAAGGTGAATCCCGCTTCAGCCGGGCGGCGCGAAACGGTGAGGGGCGGAAAACAGCGAGCAGACCGGGTCGTCAACGGCGCTGGAACGAACGCGGCCCCTTCAATGATCGACGCAGCCGAACCGACAGTCGTCGTCGCTGCGGCCGAGTCCGTCGGTCTCCGGCGCATGCACGGCCGGCGTCGGTTGGAAGCGGAACACCGGCGCGAGCGCGTTCGCACTGGTGAAATCGGTTTTGGCTTGTGAAGCGGCGCCTTGCGCGAGATCAGGAGCCTCGGCAGCAAACGATTCATAGGGTCCAGCCGCCAGCACAATCATCAAGCCGAGCGCAATCGAGGTTTTCGATACAGTCTTCATCTCGTCCTCCGAGAGTCCATATTGTCCACGCGCAGCGTTCAAGCCTTGCAGCTAATTTTCAATTCGGCGCTCGCCTGTGCCCGCGAACATCTTGCTTAAGAGACTGCCGCTGCCCGCGATTTATTCCGGGTGGATGGCAAAAAAGACTCCGACGTTGTCGGCCGCCGTCGTGCACGGCGCCTCCGTGTCCCGTCCGCAAGCGTGCGGCGCGCCACACTTTCGCACTCCCTTTGCGCAGATGATGCCGATTGCGGCTCGGCGGAGCAGTGCGGAGCGACGAAGATGACAGCGACCACGAGAAAGTTGGACGAGACCGGCGAGCGAAAAGCCGCTGTTGAACGGGACCTCGACGAGGCCCTGGACGAATCGTTCCCGGCCAGCGACCCGCCAGCCATGACCCGCACTTCAGCCGGCGCGCCCGACCACCCCGCCCGGGAGACGAACCGCTCCCGGCGAGACGCGAACGCCGCAAAGAAGTAAGGAAATAGACCGCCCGCGAGCGATGTCGGCTTGGGCCTCCGCCTACGCGGTCGGCCGCACGGTGAACGTCCCTGCCGTCCACTCCGCCCCCATCGCCTCGGCGAGCCGGACGCTCCGGACCCGCGCCCCGCGGGGTCCTCGCCTCAGCTCGGCAAGCATCGTCTCGATCACGTCGGGCGGCCCCGAAATCAGCGCCTCGACCGTGCCGTCCGCTCGGTTGCGCACCCAGCCGGAAAGCCCCAGCCGCAGCGCCGTGTGCACGGCGAAATGGCGATATCCGACCCCTTGCACAAAACCTTCGACAATGACGAGGCGTGTGAGCGTTTCCTCAGCGGGCATGGCGGTCCGGTCCTCATGACGGCCCAGGGCAGGATTGCCCCGCCGGACGCGGCCGTCTATAGGCAAGCGCGTTTCGCTTACGCCGATTGGTTTCGGCGAGTGAGCACGAGGAGCGGCATGATCCACGTTACTTTTCCCGACGGTGCGAAGCGCGCCTTCGAGCCCGGCGTCTCCGGCCTCGATATCGCCAAGTCCATCTCTCCCTCGCTCGCCAAGCGCACCGTCGCGATGATGCGCGACGGCGAGCTCGTCGATCTCGCAGACCGCATCGACGAGGACGCGAGCGTCGAGTTCATTTCCCGCGACGATCCGCGCGCGCTCGAGCTCATCCGCCACGATGCGGCCCATGTGCTTGCCGACGCGGTGCAGTCGCTCTGGCCGGACACGCAGGTGACGATCGGCCCGGTGATCGAGAACGGCTTCTATTACGACTTTTTCCGCTCCGAGCCCTTCGCCCCCGAGGACTTCCCGGCGATCGAGAAGCGGATGCGCGAGATCGTCGCGCGCGACGAGCCGTTCAAGAAGACTGTCGTTTCGCGCGACGAGGCCAAGAGCTTCTTCGAGACGAAGGGCGAGGCGTTCAAGGTCGAGCTGATCGACGCCATCCCGCCGGGCGAGGACGTCAAGCTCTACAGCCAGGGCAGCTGGACCGACCTCTGCCGCGGACCGCACATGACCTCGACCGGCAAGATCGGCGACGCCTTCAAGCTGAGGAAGGTCGCCGGCGCCTACTGGCGCGGCGATTCCACGAAGCCCATGCTGTCGCGCATCTACGCCACCGCCTTCGCCAGGAAGGAGGAGCTCGACGCTTACTTGAAGCAGATCGAGGAGGCGGAGCGGCGCGATCACAGGAAGCTCGCGCGCGAGATGGACCTGTTCCACTTCCAGGAGGAGGGGCCGGGCTCGATCTTCTGGCATCCCAAGGGCTGGACGATCTTCCAGACTTTGACCGCCTACATGCGCCGACGCCTTGCCGACGACTACCAGGAGGTCAACGCGCCGCAGGTGCTTGACAAGAAGCTTTGGGAGGTTTCCGGCCACTGGGGCTGGTATCGCGAGAGCATGTTCATGGCGCGCCCTGCGGGCGAAGAGGCCGAGGGCGAGGACGAGCGGATCTACGCCATCAAGCCGATGAACTGCCCCGGCCATGTCCAGATCTTCAAGAACGGCCTCCGGAGCTATCGCGAACTGCCGCTGCGGCTCGCCGAATTCGGCGCGGTCAACCGGTACGAGCCGTCGGGCGCGCTGCATGGCCTCATGCGGGTGCGCTCGTTTACCCAGGACGACGCGCATATCTTCTGCACCGAAGAGCAACTCGCCGCCGAGTGTCACAAGATCAATGAGCTCATTTTGTCGGTCTACAGCCACTTCGGATTCGATAAGATCGTGGTGAAACTCTCGACCCGGCCGGACAAGCGGGTCGGTACAGACGCGATGTGGGACCATGCCGAGGAGGTGATGACCCGCGTGCTCGACGAGATCAGGGCGCGCCACGGAAACGTGGTCACGACCGGGATCAACCCGGGCGAAGGCGCCTTCTATGGGCCGAAGTTCG
The DNA here is from genome assembly GCF_052145395.1 of Roseiarcus sp. Classification (NCBI taxonomy): domain Bacteria; kingdom Pseudomonadati; phylum Pseudomonadota; class Alphaproteobacteria; order Hyphomicrobiales; family Roseiarcaceae; genus Roseiarcus; species Roseiarcus sp. The sequence continues at coordinate 1,523 of NZ_JBKQOT010000737.1, read as the reverse complement.
AGTATGTTCTGCGCGATGCCATCGGCCGCGACTGGCAGTGCGGCACGACCCAGGTCGACTTCAACCTGCCCGAGCGCTTCGGCGCCTTCTATATCGCCGCCAACAGCGAGAAGACGACGCCGGTGATGGTCCATCGGGCGATTTGCGGTTCGATGGAGCGCTTCATCGGCATTTTGCTCGAGCACTACGCCGGCCAATTGCCGCTGTGGCTCGCGCCGGTTCAGGTGGTCGTCTGCACCATCACCAGTGACGCCGACGATTTCGCGCTCGCGTTGGCGGCGAAGGCGAAGAAGCGCGGTCTCAAGGTCGAGGCCGACATCAGGAACGAGAAGATCAACTACAAGGTGCGCGAGCACTCGCTGGGCAAGATCCCCGTCCTGCTGGTGGTCGGCCGCAAGGAGGCAAGCGAGAACACCGTTTCGGTCCGCCGCCTCGGCTCCAACGCCCAGACGATGATGGGCGCGGACGAGGCGATCGAATCGCTTCTGGCGGAAGCGGTTCCGCCGGACCTCAGGGCCTGACCCTTCGCTGCGCCGCCCGCAACGGCGCGCAGGGTCGCCTCGTTCAAATGTCCTGGAAATGGACCGCGCGACGGCGCGCCGCCCAGGCAAGTCCGGCGAAGCCGACGAGCATCATGGCCCACGTCGAGGGCTCGGGAACGACGGGACGAGCTGCGCCGGAATTGGCGATGTAGAAGCCGACCTGTTGGGCCGGAGAAGAGCAGTTGAACGCCAGAGAACACACCGTCGGCTGGGCCGTCGCGTCGCCCTGTCCGAACCAGGCCGTCGTTGGAATAGGGACTGTGTTCGTCGGATAGTCCGAATAGCTTGTCGCGTAGGTCGACCAGTCTGAAGGGTTCGAGAAGACGTTCTGAAACCCGAAATAATAGGTGCCGGGGCGCAGAATCAGGCTCAGCCCCGATACCGCTTCGAGCATGGGGTCGCCGTCGGCGGGCCCAGCGGTGAGAGTAGCGCCGCTCGAGCCGGAGAACTTCTCATCTCCCGGGTCCGGGGCGCCTCCGGAGCTTCCCCAGATCGACCAGTTTACGCCGAGGAAGTCCGAGGATGAGCCCGAAAAATAGAAATATGAGTAAAGGCCGAAGTCCGTGATTCTCACGTCCGTAGTGAGCGTGAACTGTTCGAATACCATCCACGGCCCAGACGTGCATCCGGTGGCCGAGTCGCAGCTGCCCGTGAGGGGCAAAGGCTGCGACCAGTCGGACACACCGGTCAGATTGGGGACCGTCGAATACAGCGTCGTCGCCGCATTGGCCGTCACTGCGGCCCCGGACGCGAGCGCCAGGGCGGCGGTTGCCATCGTTGTCCTCATCGTTCGGTTCATGGCGAAAGCCCGACGGTCAGGATCAATCGGCGCTTGGGCGCCGGAATCCGCTTTGGTGCTAAAAAAGCATTTTCTAACGGTCGTTTCAGCATGACGCAAGGGACTGCGGGGTAAAATTCAGGGCAATCGCATTTCAAAATTGAGCTAGCAGTTTGGAGAGAAATGCGTCGTTCCATCCGGCG
>NZ_JBKQOT010000736.1:0-4492 GCF_052145395.1 Roseiarcus sp. | reverse complement strand
TCCCCCCCCCCCGGGGGGAAGGTGGCCGGCGACTGCCGGCCGGATGAGGGGACGCCATGAGCCCGACCATCCTCCTCTTTCTCGCCCAGGACGGGGTGATGAACGGCGCGGTCTACGCGCTGCTCGGCGTCACGCTCGTCCTCGTGTTCACCGTGACGCGGGTCATCTTCGTGGCCCAGGGCGAGTTCGTCGCCTGGGGCGCGCTGACCATGGCGGCGCTCGAGAACGGCGCCCTGCCCGGAACGGCGAAGCTGCTCGTGGGCCTCGGCCTCGCCGCGGCCGCGGTCGATCTCTTGCGCGCCAGAGGCCGGCTGCCGGCGCGCCGCCTCGCCCTGATCGCGGCGCGCGACGTCGTCTTTCCCCTGGCTCTCATCGGGCTGACCTCCTGGGTCGCACCGCAAAAACCCGGCATGGCGGTCGAGATCGCGCTGACCCTCGCGCTCATCGTCCCGATGGGGCCGCTCGTCTACCGGCTCGCCTTCCAGCCGCTCGCCGACGCGAGCGTGCTGATCCTGTTCATTGCAGCGATCGGCGTGCATCTGGCGATGACCGGCCTCGGCCTCGCCGTGTTCGGCGCCGAAGGCTCGCGCATCGCCCCGATGCTCGAAGGCGTGGTTCCGGTCGGCCCGATCGTGGTGAAGATGCAGAGTGTCGCCGTGCTCGCGGTTACGGGCGCGGTCATGGCGAGCCTGTTCGTCTTCTTCGAGCGGACGCTGATCGGCAAGGCGCTCAGGGCCACCGCGGTCAACCGCCTCGGCGCGCGCCTCGTCGGCGTGCGCGTGGACGGCACGGCGCGTACAGCCTTCGCCCTCGCCGCCGGGATCGGCGCAGTGTCCGGCGTGCTGATCGGTCCCCTGACCACGGTCGCCTACGACACCGGCTTTCTCGTCGGGCTCAAGGGCTTCGTCGCCGCGATCATCGCCGGGCTCGCGAGCTATCCGCTGACGGCGCTGGCCGCGCTCGCCATTGGCCTCCTCGAATCGACCTCGGCCTTCTTCGCCAGCGCCTTCAAGGAAGTCATCGTCTTCTCGATCATCATCCCGTTCCTCCTCTGGCGCTCCTACGCCGCGGGCGCGCCCGCCGATGAAGAGGAGGAGTGAGCGATGCGCGCCTCGCCCCGCCTCGTCGGCCTTGTCGTCATTGCGCTGATGGCCGTCGCGCCGCTCCTTCCGTTCACGCCAGACTTCTGGGTGACGCTCGCGGGTTATATCGGCCTCGCAAGCCTCGTCGCCATCGGCCTCGTGCTCTTGACCGGCGTCGGCGGAATGACGTCGTTCGGACAGGCGGCCTTTGTCGGCTTCGGCGCCTATACCACGGCCGTGCTGACGACGACGTTCGGATTCTCGCCCTGGGCGACCCTGCCGGTCTCGCTGCTCACCACCGGTCTCGTGGCGCTCGCCATCGGGCTCGTCACCGTGCGGCTCTCTGGCCATTTCCTGCCGCTCGGCACCATCGCCTGGGGGATCAGCTTCTTCTACCTGTTCGGCAATCTCGCCGTGCTCGGCGGCTATGACGGGATCAGCGGCATCCCGCCGATCGCGATCGGCCCTTGGGCGCTGATCGACAGCCGCGCGGTTGACTACCTCATCTGGCTCGCCGTGCTGATTGCGGTCGTGCTGAGCGACAATCTGCTCGACAGCCGCATGGGCCGCGCGATCCGGGCGCTGCGCGGCGGCGGCGCCTTCGCGGAGTCGTTCGGCGTCGACACCGCGCAGGCGAAGCTCGTCGTGTTCGTCTACGCCGGCCTCCTCGCCGGGCTCTCGGGCTGGCTCTACGCCCATGTGCAGCGGTCGGTGAGCCCCTCGCCGTTCGGCCTCGGCGCCGGCATCGAATACCTGATCATGGCGGTGCTCGGCGGCTCGGGATATGTGCTCGGCGGCGTGGTCGGCGGCGTGGTCGGCGCGGCCGTGGTCGCCGTGCTCAACGATCAGTTGCAGAACTGGCTGCCCAAGCTGATGGAGGGCGGCGGCAACCTCGACGCGATCGTGTTCGGAATCCTGCTCATCGCCGCGCTTCAGCTGGCGCGGAGCGGCCTTTGGCCGGCGCTGCGCAAGCTCGGGCCGCCGGCGGCGCCGAAGGCGGTCGACCTGACCGCCCCGCCCCTGCCGAAGAGGCCGGCGAACGCAAAAGGCGCGCCGCTGCTCGAAGTCACTGGCGTCAGCAAGCGCTTCGGCGGCCTCGTCGCGGTGAACGAGGTGAGTTTTTCCGTGCGCGGCGGCGAGATCGTCGGGCTCATCGGCCCCAACGGCGCGGGCAAGAGCACGACCTTCAATCTGCTCACCGGCGTCGCCAGCGCGAGCTCGGGAGAAATCCGCTTCCGCGGCGAACGCATCGACCGATTGCCGGCGCGGAAAATCGCCGAGCGCGGAATCGCGCGCACCTTCCAGCATGTCAGGCTCGTGCCCGGGATGACGGTGCTGGAGAACGTCGCTATCGGCGCGCACCTGCGCGCCCGCGTCGGCGCGCTATCGTCCCTCGTCCGCCTCGACCGCGCCCGCGAGGCTGAGATCATCGCCGAAGCCGCTCGCCAGATCGAGCGCGTCGGCTTGGCCGAGCACATGCACAAGGCAGCCGGCTCGCTCGCGCTCGGCCAAGCGCGCCTCGCCGAGATCGCGCGCGCGCTCTGCCTCGACCCCGCGCTTTTGCTGCTCGACGAGCCGGCGGCAGGCCTGCGCTTCGCCGAGAAGAAGGAGCTCGCCGCGCTGCTCGATCGCCTGCGCGCAGAGGGCATGAGCCTGCTGCTTGTCGAGCACGACATGGATTTCGTGATGCAGCTCACGGACCACATCGTCGTGCTAGACTTCGGCTTGAAGATCGCCGAGGGCGCGCCAAAGGCGATCGCCGAAAGCCCGGCGGTGCTGGAAGCCTATCTCGGGGGCGTCGCATGAGCGTGGCCCTCCTGAAGACCGAGCGACTGAGCGTGGCTTACGGCCGCGTCGAGGCGGTGCGCGAAGCCTGCATCGAGATTCCGGCGGGCGGCGTCGTGACCGTGATCGGCGCCAACGGCGCCGGCAAGACGTCGCTGCTCAACGCCGTCATGGGCGTGCTGCCGTCGAGCGGCGGCGTCGAATTCGACGGCCGCGCGCTCGGCGCGAAGCCGGTCGAGGAGCGGGTCGCCGCGGGCCTGAGCCTCGTGCCGGAGAAGCGCGAGCTGTTCGCCGTCATGTCGGTCGAGGACAATCTCCGTCTCGGCGCCTATCGGCTCGGCGCCGGGGCGATCCGCACGGGGCTTGCCGAGACCTATGCCCGGTTCCCGCGCCTGCGTGAGCGGCGCGGCCAGAAGGCCGGCACGCTGTCGGGCGGCGAGCGGCAGATGCTCGCGATGGGCCGGGCGCTGATGGGACGGCCGCGCCTCTTGATGCTCGACGAGCCGAGCCTCGGCCTCGCCCCGCGCATCGTGAAAGAGATTTTTGCCATCGTCAGCGAGCTCAAGGCGACGGGCGTGTCGATTTTGCTCGTCGAGCAGAATGCGCGCGCCGCGCTTGAGATCGCCGACTGGGCCTATGTCATGGAGCTCGGCGAGATCGTCATGCAGGGCCCCGCCGCCGATCTCGCCAACGATAAGCGCGTCATCGAGAGCTACCTCGGTCTGGGACGCCATTGAGGACAAGGACGAAAGGAAAAGACCATGACCGCCGAGCATCAAGACGAACCGATCGCCCTCGACCTGCCGCCTTCGCTGAAGGCGACGCGGCGCGGCGCCATCGCGCACATCCGCCTCGCGCGCGCGGAAAAGCGCAACGCGCTCGACGATGTCACCGTGCTCGGCCTCGAAACCTTCTTCACCAAACTGCCCGAGGACATTCGCGCGGTCGTGCTCACGGGCGAGGGCAAGCACTTCTCGGCCGGGCTCGACCTCTCCGAGGTGGCCAACGACCTCGACCCGCTCGAGCGCGTGCTGCATTCGCGCATGTGGCACCGGGCGTTCGAGGCGATCCAGTTCGGCCGCACGCCGGACGTCACCGTGCTGCACGGCGCGGTCGTCGGCGGCGGGCTGGAGCTCGCCGCCGCGACCCATCTCCGGGTCGCCGAGCTTTCGGCCTATTACGGCCTGCCTGAGGGCCAGCGCGGAATCTTTTTGGGCGGCGGCGGCTCGGTCCGGATCGCGCGGCTGATCGGCGTTCCGTGGGTGCAGGACCTGATGCTGACCGGGCGCACCCTCTCTGCCGAGGAGGGACACGCGGCCGGGATCACGCAATATCTGGTCGAGGACGGCCGGGGGCTCGAGAAGGCGCTTGAGCTCGCCGCCAAGGCCGCGTCGAACACGACGACCACCAATTTCGCCGTGCTGCACGCCTTGCCGCGCATCCACGAAAGCCATCCGACGAGCGGCCTGCTCACTGAATCGCTGATGGCGACGATCGCCGAGATGAGCCCCGAGGCGACAGAGCGTCTGAAGGATTTTTTGGAGAAGCGCGCGGCCAAGGTGCTGCGGCAGAGCTGAGCCGATTGTCATGAGCGGGCGCAACGGACAGCGCGGCAAAACGGAGCG
>NZ_JBKQOT010000735.1:0-2613 GCF_052145395.1 Roseiarcus sp. | reverse complement strand
CCGTCGTGATCTCTACCCACATTCCAGCGGGCGACAGCGCGAAACTCTTACCCGCGGTGCTCTTCGCAGTGTGTTGCGCGCTCGCCGCGGGAATCGTGAACGGCCTGATGATCGGTCTCCTGCGCCTGAACGCGATCGTGGCCACGATCGGCATAAACGCCCTGCTCTACGGCGCGGTGTTCGCAGTTTCGGGCGGCATTCCGCGAACGACCACGCCGCTGCTTCGCGACATCGCCGGCGGCGACACTTTGGGCGTCGGGAACTCCGTGTATTTCGCGGTTGCGATCCTGATTGTTTTGACGTTCGTGCTGAAGAAGACGGTCGTCGGGCGGCGCTTCGAGGCGATCGGCGCCAATCCCCTGGCCGCACGGGCCGCCGGCCTCCACGTCCGGCGTCATCAGATGATGGCGTATGTCTACGCCCAGTTGCTGTACTGTACCGCAGGCGTCCTGCTCGCGGGCATCACGAACCAGCCGACAGCCTTTCAGGGCGACTCGCTCCTGCTCCCTTCGGTCGCCGTCGTCGTTCTCGGCGGGACCTCGCTGATCGGCGGCCGCGGGTTTCCGATTTCGACCGCGCTCGCGGCCTTCTTCCTAAATCAACTGAGCCAATTCGCGCTGGCGATCGGCGTGCCGTACTCGGCTCAGACCATCATTCAAGCTCTCGCGCTTGGATTTGGCATCGCCATTTATTCGTTCCGGTGAGCCAAAGGGACTGGAAACCTGACAACGAGGAGGAAAGAGATGAAAATGACAGCGGCCAAAGGAGGGGCGGCCCTCGCTGCGACGGCCATGATGCTTTGCGTCGGTACATCTGCGGCCAACGCCGAGACGCCGTCCTGGTGCGGTCCGAAGAAGGCCTCGATCGCCTTTCTCGATGGCTTCGGCGGCAACAGCTGGCGCCGGATCACGACGGCCTCCGCCAAGGAGGAAGCCGAAAAGTGCCCGAGCATTACCGGTTACGAATATGCCGACGGCCAGGGCAATACACAAAAGGCGATTTCGGACATAAAGAGCATGGCGGCGAAGGGCACAGACGCGCTCGTCGTCTTCGGAGACGCGGGCCCTGCGGTGCTGCCGGCGCTGACCAGCGTTTTTAAGGCGGGAAAGGTCGTGGTTCCGTATCGCGTCGAAGTCGGTGGCAAAGAAGGCGAGAACTACACCAAGTTTATCGGCGCGTCGTTCAAGAACGACGGCGAAAATTGGGGCAAGTGGATCAAGAGCATCCTGCCGAACGGCGGCAATTTGCTGTTCATCAGCGGCCCTGCGGGCAACAGCCAGGGCAAGGACGAACTGGAAGGTCTCAAGTCCGTCCTCGGGCCTGAGTACAAGTTCCTCAATCCGGCACCCTTTGACGTCACGAACTGGGATCCGGCGCTCACCCAGCAGGTGCTCACGGCCGAGATTGCCAAGAACCCGAAGATCGACGTGATCGTCTCCGACTTCGGACCGTCGCTCGTCGGCGCGCTCCCGCTGTTTCAGAAGTCCGGCCGGTCCGTTCCGGCGCTCGCCACCTCGGACGGCAACGTCCTCGGATGCTTCTGGACCGACATACAAAAAGACAATCCGGACTTCAAGCTGTTCACGGTCGCAACCGGCAACGATAATGCGCGCCTCGCCGTTCAGTGGGCCGTGGCTGCGGCGACGGGCGGTAAGCCTCCGAGCGAAAACGTCTTCAAGGCGCCCATGTTCGAGAATTCGGTGTCGGCCACGCCGCACTCGGTGGAGTGCCGTAAGGACCTTCCCGGCGACATCTATCTCTCGGCCGAGATGAAGCCCGAGGAACAGGCGAAGGCCATCAACAAGTGACCCCGCGGCTGCCCCGGCAACGCGCTCGCCGTCCGGGGCCGCACACTTTGGAGCGACCACTTACGGTTGTCGTGCAAAACGGATGAACGTCTTGGCCGTTGAACCCGAAAACGTGACAACGCTCGAGTCTCCCGGAGCCGACCATGGGCAGGCAACCATCCGCCTGTCCGGGATTTCGAAATTTTACTCGGGCGTCGCTGCGCTCTTGGACGTAAGCGTCGAGTTCTACACCGGCGAGGTTCACGCCGTTCTTGGCGAAAACGGCGCAGGCAAGTCGACGCTTATGAGCATCATCGCGGGCGTCAATCAGCCCGATCGCGGCGAGATCGAGTTCGAGGGCCGTCAGGTTTCGCCGATGACCCCGGAAATATCGGTCGCGTTAGGCATCTCGATCTCCTATCAGCACCCGGCCATCCTCGACGATCTGTCGGTGCTGGAAAACCTGCGAGTATCCCTTCCGCAATTGCTGTTCGCAGGACGATCCTCCCGGGCGGTTGCGAAAGAGATTCTCCACGCGGTCGGACTTCACGTCCCATTGCGGGCGCGAGGGGACTCGCTCACAGTCGCGCAAAAGCAGCTGCTCGAAATCGGCAAAGCCCTGGCCACAAGGCCGAAGGTGCTGATCCTGGACGAGCCGACGGCTTCGCTAGACCGCGAATCGACCGACATGCTGTTCGAGCGTATTCGCGCGGTGGTGAAGGCTGGAACCTCGGTCATCTACATCACCCACCGCCTGGCCGAGATCCGCCAGATCGGGCATCGCGTGACCGTTCTGCGCGACGGGCGCGTGCGGGGCCAGGCGCTC
>NZ_JBKQOT010000734.1:0-2578 GCF_052145395.1 Roseiarcus sp. | reverse complement strand
CCGTGTGCTCGTCCGATCTCCACTGAGGCGCGGTGGTTGTCGCGGTGCCCATCAGCGGGTCGAAGGTGTCAGATTCCGAGTGCCGAGCTGGTCGCCGAGTTCACCGAGGTCGAGACGGGGAAGGGCGCTGATGCTCTTGATTGTCGCCCACAGCTCGCCGCATCTCTCGCTGCAGCGCGCGGCAACGAGAAGGCCACCCCCGTCGCCGTCGCCAAGCTTGATCGACTGTCTCGTGACGTGCATTTCGTCAGCGGCCTGATGGCGCACAAGACGCCGGACATAGGACAACGAACCCAAGTTAACGAGGCCGCGCGATCAGGGCGCGAGCACTCCCTTCCCCTCGAGGCGGCCACGCGGCGTCGGTCATGTCCGGCTCTACAGCCTTTCCCGCAGGCGCTTCCGGGCTGCCCGGCCGCGACGGGTCTGGATCCATCCGACGAGCCGCCTCCACCAGGGCTTAGCGCGCTCTTCCAGCGCGGCATATTTGGCTATCGGCTTTTCGGCTTTTGCTCGCTCAGCGGCCAGTTCGGCGAGTTGAGCATCTCGTTCAGCTAAGTCGGCCGCCTGCCTTTCTTCCCGGTTCTGACGCAGTTCGTCGTTCGCCGGCGCCTCGGCGGGCAGCTCGAGAAGGCCCTTGAGCTCCGCTCCAGGGGCCGCGAACGCGACGGCCATGTCGTTCGTTGCGGCCGTTTCAGGCGTTGCGCTCGTTTCAGGCCGTTCCGAAGCCTCCGGAGTGGCCGTTGCATTCTGTCCCATGGGACGCTCGTCGGGCCGTTGGGGCTCGAAGACGCGGAACAGTTCGACCGGATCGATCGCGAAACCGCCGTCATCCATCCTCTGCGCCGGAAGCCTGCCTGCCTGAATGGCGCGCCAGATGTCGATTTTGCTCGTTTCGGTCCGTTCCGCTGCATCCTGAAGGCTCAGAGAGGTCATCGTCCGGTCCCCATGTGACGTTTGCGGGAGCGTTAGCCTATGAACCGCAGCCACCAAGGCCGCGAACGCTCGGCGGCGAGCGTCGTCAGCCTATCCGCCGTTCGGCGGCCAGATCGCCGGCATGCCGGGCGGTCAGTTCGGCGGTTTCGGCCGCCTGCCTTTCGGCCCGCGCTTCGGCAGCGGCAAGCTGCGCCTTCAGGGTCTCGGTTTCGGCTTTCAGGGTTTCAATGTGGGCTTCGAGGGCGTGCAGCAGCGCCGAAGCGTCCGGACGGACGAGTGGGGCGCCATGGGGGCGCCAGTCGTCCGGCACCCGGACGCGCGTCCGGCCGTCGTTGCCCGGCATGCGCGCCCATTTTCCTCGAATTGCCCGTCGCCTAGCGGCCTCTGGGGTGACGCCGAGCCGGACAGCCGCCTGTTCGTAGGTGAGCCATTCCCCGTCCATTCGTCCGCCCGTCCGTCACCCGCGCGACACCCGTGCAGTTGACCATGCACTGTCATGGTTGATGAAGGCTTAAACGCCGCGCGCTGAGGGACTTATGGCCAGACTTTCACGCAGTACGGCTTTATTTGCGGGCCTTCGCCTCCGCCTCCGCCTCCAAGAAAATCCGCACGCGCGCATTCAAGGCGAAAATCGACTTCACAGCGGAGACGACAGCTCTCAGAAAGGAGATCGTCGCCCGGATAGCCCGCAAAACGATGGCGGCGATCGAGGCATGAGATGTTTCGGATGGCTGCGCCGGCGAGACGGGAAAAGCGTTGCTGTTGCGAAATCGCGCGAGCAGGCCGAGCCTGAGCCGGTCGATCCGATCGCCGAGCTGCTTGACTTGGTCGGCGAAGATTCCCGGACAGCGGACGCCTCAATGGGACCGCGGCGCTCTGGAGCGGGGTGGCGGCATCTTGCTCTCCCAAAGCCCGAGCCCGAGTTCGATGAGCCGTTCTAGGCATCTCGTGGCACTGTATAACGGGGCGCGCGGGGGCGAAGTTTGAGCATGGAGTGGGGTCGAAAATGCCTCGCGCGCACCCCGCGCCTATATCTTAACACCGTTCATGACACTTGCTCCAGTGCGAGCGCCAGCTTGTCGCGCAAGTTCGGCGGCGAGTCGAACTTCACGCAGACTATTCCAGGCACAGTCATAACTACAACTAATGTTATAAACGTTATTTTAGCCTGCAAATTCTTGTCTTCGGCTTCCGCAGGATTATGTTCAACCGCAAGAGGCGCGACGCTGGGTGGCTCTCGAGATCGGCAATGGCCATGCGCACAAGGATCACGCGTGTCGACGGGCGATGCGAACACTAAGCGGTTCGGGCTCGCGCCAGGCGATTTGCCGCGTGTCGAACCGTCCGACGCGTCGAGGAAGTCGATCGAAACGAATTTCGCGGAGGCCGAGTGATGCGCCGAGGCGTGAGGGCGAACCTGGAAACAAAGAGTTCGCCTCCCCAGGCCGACTATCGTCTGGGAACTTCGTATGCGCTCGCGACCGCGATCCTCCTGGCCCTCCAGCCGCCCTTTTCCGCTCCGGCGGCGCGGAACCTCACCTCCATAGATTTCATGGGCTTCACCCAGTGCGCGTTGCTGTTTTCCGTCCCGCTGCTGATCGCGCAAGCCGATAGTCGCCGCGACTTCGCCGTCATCCTGCTCGAC
>NZ_JBKQOT010000733.1:0-22593 GCF_052145395.1 Roseiarcus sp. | reverse complement strand
GGAGCACCGGGCCTGTCGGGCGAGGCATGTGGAGGTTGACGACCTGAGAGAAGCGATGGCGCCACCGGAAAGCGGTGCTGACCGCCGGATCAGAGCGGCTATGCCGATTGAACGCTAATTGAGCCTTTCGGATCGAGTCCGGGGATCTCGGGACGAGGTCGCGGGATCGGCGACATTTCGACGAAAGTCGCAATTTCGCCCCCGCCTCTTCATACGATCGTAATCCAAATGGTGGAGATGTGCGCCCGCAAAATCGCGAACGCGCCGTTGCCAAGACGGCGCGTTCGCGTCTGGAGCGGAGAGACGCATGCACCTCTACGACTTCGAAGTGCTGATGGACGGCGCGGTCGTGGCGGCCGAGCGCGCCGTACGTCTGTTTGACCCGCGCGCCGCATGGCCAGAGATCGCCAGGCTCGCCAAGCGCCACGACCAGCCCCGCTGCAAGATCCGGGTGAAGGACGAATCCGGACGCATCGTCATCCTGACCGGCGTCGTCTCCGTGCTGCGCCACGCGCGCACGCTGGCGGCGTAGACGAAGCTGCGACGGCGCGGAGGCTCACTCCGCCTCGCTCTTTTATTGGACGCTGCGGGCGCCCGGAGTCAGCGGGCGCAACAAAGGATCCGACGCAACGCGGCGCCGGTTGATCATTGGCCGAAATAGGAACCGGGCCGCGGCGGCGGGGCGCCGCGATAATGATCGCACAGAGCATGCGCCCGTCTTAGCTCTTCGATACTCCCAAAGGTCCGAAAGGCGACACTGGCGCAGTAGTCGTCCGGCGGCGCCATAGCGACTGGCGGCGGAGGGACGAAGGCGCCCATCGGCCCCGCGGGCATCGACGGTCCCGGTGGCATGGACGGTCCCGGCGGCATCGAGGGGCCCGGCGCTTCGGACGCCCCAAGGTCCGGCGAAGCCGAAGGCGGAGCTGCGTCTTGGGGGCCCGAAGGCGGGACAGCGTATTGCTGTCCCGGACGAACGACCGGCGAGTTTTCGAACAGGCCGGGCGGATAGTCCTGGTCGGCAAGCGCGGGCCCGGCGGCGAGCGCGGCGCAGAGGGCGACGAGGGGCAGGCTCAAGGGAATTGCGGATCGCGTGCGGTCGAAGACAAGGGCGAACGGAAATGGGACGAACTTGAACATGAACCAGCCTTTTCCCCTTCTTTTGCGGGAGGAAGGAACCCGCGACGCGGCCGCCGCGCCGTGAAGATCCTCGCATGCAAAGCCTGTGCGAGGCGCGTTCACCGTCGTCGCGTTCCGGATGATCGTCGGACATGATCGCAGATTTTCGGCGCAATATTGGCCGGGACCGGAGGAAAAGCGGCGCCATGCATTGGGTGCTCTTCTTTCTGCGTTCCGCAGGAGCGTCGTCGCTCTCAACGCGGCGAGCCCGCCACGCTTGCATCCGGGCGCCGCAACGGCGACGCCCGTTGTCCACGCGCTCACGGCAGAGTGTATTTGCCGCTATGCGTGGTGCAGCCCTCGCCCGTTCCGTCGGGCCGCGGCTTGCTTGAACTGGCGTACTGGTATGTCCCGCTTCCGGTCACGCCCTTCCACTTGCCGGTTCCGCCAACGAAGGTCCAGGCGCCCGGCTTGCCAGGCTCGTCGACGAACGTCCCGATGAAGGTGTCGCCGTCCGAGTCCGTCCACAGACATTCGCCGCGAGCGGACGCCTTTCCCTGCACGACAAGGACATTGCCCGCGCAGTGGTTGGTCGCGTTCGCCCAGGGCTTGAACAGGCTGTCAGACGTCTGAATGCCCCAGGACTCCACGTTCAACGCCGTGATGTCAGGGCTCGCCTGAACCATCGTCGCTTTCGAGTGGCTGCAGAACGTGCCGCCGTATTCGGTTTCGCCGGCATGCGCCGGCGCAACGACCGCCGCCGCGACGCTGAGGGCGAAGACGGCGAGAATGTCGCATGGTTTCATTTCAGGCCTCCTCATGGTAGCCCGCGCGTCTTTCTCGGTCCGCGCATTTGGCCCGTTCCCCTGGCGTCGAGGGCCGCGCGGCGGGTTTCTTGGCTTTCGCATTACGGCAAGACCCACTTACCGCTCATGTCGATGCAAATGTCGATAGAGCCGTCAGCGGCAGGCTTGCCTGCTCCAGCCATAGTCCACGTTCCTGTGCCCGTGACGCCTTTCCACTTGCCGGCGCCGCCGAGGAACGTCCAAACCGGCGCCTTGTCTGGCGCTCTCTTGTTTCGCCGATCAATGTGTCGTCCGAGGCGTCTGGTCGGCTCGCGCTGCGTGACGCGGGTTAAATACTCGCAGTGCAGATTGGGCTAGACGCCTCGTCGGGAAGCGACATTGATTCCCATCAATTGAAAGGGAATTTTTTTATCAGCCCGACGCCGGACTCCGCTTGCGCCTCATTTAACAATTACGTTAAATGAGGCGGATGGACCTCCTGAGCCAGACCTTCGCCGCCCTCGCCGACCCGACCCGCCGGGCGATCGTGGCGCGGCTGGCCGCGGGCGAGGCGACCGTCGGAGAATTGGCGAGGCCCTTCGCCATCAGCGGCCCGGCGATCTCGCGCCACCTCAAGGTTCTCGAGGAGGCGAATCTCATCGAGCGACGCGTCGACGCGCGCTGGCGCGTCTGCTCGCTCCGGCGCGACCGGCTCGCCGAGGCCGAGCGCTGGATCAACGAGACGCGCCTCTTCTGGGAGCGCGGCTTCGACCGGCTCGAGGCGCTCCTCGATGCGCAGGACTCGACAAAACCCAAATAATAGCGAAACCCAAGGGATAGGAAACGCGCATGCCGACCGACAGCCTCGTCCTCAAGCGCCACTTCAAGGCGCCGCCGGAGAAAGTTTTCGCCGCCTTTGCCGACAAGGCGCTGATGCAGGCCTGGTACGGGCCCGAGCATGCGACGATTCCGCACTGCGAAGTCGACGCGCGCGTGGGCGGCAGGTATCGCGTCGAAATGCACGCGGCGTCGGGCGCGGTCCACGTCGTGACCGGCGAGTTCCGGGAAATCCACCCGCCGGAACGCCTCGTCTACACCTGGGGCTGGCTCAACGGGACGGGCCGCGGGCCCGAGACGGTCGTCACCCTGACCTTCGCGTCGAAAGGCGGCGGCACCGATCTCACGCTTGAGCAGACCGGCTTTTTGACCGAGGACGCACGCGACCGGCACAACGAAGGCTGGACCTCGAGTCTCAACGCCCTCGACGCCGCGCTCTCCGGCCGCTTGAAGCCGCAGACGCCCCAGCCGACCCTGCTCGGAGACCCGCGCTCGACTTACGTGCGCTCGGCCCGCATGGCGTTCGCAGAGAAGGGCATCGCCTGCCGGCTGGACGTCCATCCGCCGCATTCGCCGGAAATTCTGGCGCTCAATCCATTCGGCAAAATGCCGACCTATCGCTGCGGCGATCTCTCGCTCTACGAAACGAGCGCGATCATCCGTCACGTCGACGAGACGCTGCCCGGCCCTGCGCTGATGCCGGCGGACCCGGCCGCGCGGGCCAGGGCCGAGCAGTGGATCAGCGTGCTCAACTGCTACGCCTACCCGTCGATCGTGAGGAACTACGTGCTCCAGTACGTTTTCCCGCGCGGGGCCGAAGGCCAGCCGGACCGCGCCACGATCGAGGCGGCGCTGCCGGAGATCCGCAAGATTCTCGGCGCGCTCGACCGGGCGGTCGACGCGCGCGATTTCCTGGTCGGCGACAGCCTCACCATTCCCGACATTTTGATGCTTCCCATGCTCGCCTATCTGAAGGCGATGCCCGAGGGCCGGGAGATGATGGCCGCCGTCCCGGACCTCAGGCGCGCGACCGACCGGCTCGCCGAGCGTCCGAGCTATGTCGCCGCGACGCAAGCTCCCGCCGCTTCATGAAGGAGGACGCCATGATCGACCACCGCGTCGTTTCGCACGAGGAATGGCTCGAGGCGCGCAAGGATCTCCTCGCCGAGGAGAAGGCGTTCACGCACGCGCGCGATGCGTTGAGCGCGAGGCGCCGCGCGCTGCCCTGGGTGAAGATCGAGAAGCCCTATCGCTTCGATGGTCCGCAAGGCCCGCTCAGCCTCGGCGCTCTTTTCGCCGGCAAGCGGCAGCTCGTCGTCCAGCATTTCATGTTCGCGCCCGACTGGGAGAAGCCGTGCAAGAGCTGCTCGTTCTGGGCCGACGGCTTCAACGGGATCGTCCCGCATTTGGCGGCGCGCGACACGGCCTTCGTCGCCGTCTCGCGCGCGCCGGTCGACAAGCTCGAGGCGGTGAAGCGCCGGATGGGTTGGACCTTCCCCTGGGTGTCGTCGGGCGACGGCGACTTCAACTACGATTATGCGGTCTCGTTCCGCGACGAGGATCTCACGGCCGGAACCGCGACCTACAATTACGCGTCGAAGCAGGGGTCGATGAAGGACCTGCCGGGGGTCAGCGCCTTCATCAGGGGCGAGGACGGCGCCCTCTATCACACCTATTCGTGCTTCGCGCGCGGGCTCGACATCCTGAATACGGCCTATAACCTTCTCGACGTCACAGCGCTTGGTCGTCACGAGGAGGGCCTGCCGTTCCCGATGAGCTGGGTGAAGTTGCACGACGAATACGCCGTCTGAACGAGGCCCGCGCGCCTCACGGCCGCGCATGGGTGTCGGCGGTGGTGGCGTAGGTGAATTCCTGCACGCCGACGTCAAGCAGCACCTCGCCCTTCACCCGCGCGTTGACCGAACGGATCAGCGCCTTGCTCATCCTGGCGAAGTCGAAGCGGTCGAGATGGTCGAAGTCGATGGTGTCGTCGTTGTAGACGTAGCGGAACGCC
The DNA here is from genome assembly GCF_052145395.1 of Roseiarcus sp. Taxonomy (NCBI): domain Bacteria; kingdom Pseudomonadati; phylum Pseudomonadota; class Alphaproteobacteria; order Hyphomicrobiales; family Roseiarcaceae; genus Roseiarcus; species Roseiarcus sp. Next base: position 17,841 of record NZ_JBKQOT010000733.1, on the reverse strand, counting down.
TCGTCGACGAGGATCGAGTCGGGCGCCATCTCCGCCGTCTTCAGCGCGCTGACGTCGACCGTGTAGCTGAGCAGCATGACGGCGTAGCCTTTGACGCCGCCGTCCTTGATGCGCGGCACGTTGATCTCGTGCGTCTTGCGCGCCTCGGTGACGCGCGCGGCCGTCGCGACGGCCCTCTGCTCGTTGAGGACGATCGCCTGGCGCGCCCCGATCTCGCCGGCGATCGCCGCGGCGACGGCGAACAGAGCAAGGAACAGGGAGCGGGTCATGCCTCCCGACCCCGCCACGTCCGCGCGTCATAGGTTCCGTCCGATTGGCCGTCGCGGATTGCGCGAGCGATGATTTCGGCGACCGCGATCGAGGCCTTGAGCTGCACGCCGAGAGCGCGCTTGTTGGCGTTGAGCGTCGCGTCGAGTTCGGCGAGCGCAGCGCCGAGGCGGCCGCCGCCAGTGGCGCGGGCGAGCGCGGGCGCGAGGCGATTGAGCTCGAGCAGCCCCTGGTTCTTGCGCTGACCATAGAGTTCGTAGGGCGCCGGCCGGCCGCTCGCGATGTCCTCGGTCTCCGCCGCCACCGTGCGGATCAGCCGCTCGACCACCGGCAGCGCCATGGCGGCGGCGTCGGCGCCGGGGCGGGACGGGCGGCTCATGCGCGTCTCCGGGCGGCGGTGAGCACGGCGCCGCCGACGATGTCGGCGGCCGCAGGCGCGGAAAGAACGTTGGCGCTCGCCTCGACCGCAGCGGCCGCCGTCTTTCCGACTGCTGCGCGGTCGCCGGCCACAAGGTCATGGGTGGCGAAAAGGCGGCGGCTCAAGCCCAGCGCGCCGGACTTGGCGATCTGCCGCGAGATCTGTTCGCTGAGCATCGAGCGCCAGACGTCGCCGGCCGTCCCCTCGCCGAAGAAGGCGCTCGACTCCTTCGGCAGCATCTCGCCGACGAAGGAATTGAGCGCCATCGCCTCGAACTCGACCTTCGCCCGCTGGGTCGGGTCGGAGGCCGCCGTCGCGTCCGCAAGAGCGTGGCGCGCGTCGGCGAGGCCCGGCGCGAGCGGCGAGGCGTTTGCCGCGCCGGAGCCCGTCGCCTTGGCGAGATCGAGCGCGAAATCGCCCGAAGGCTTGCCTGCGGCCAGCGCCGCGAGACGCTCCGCGGCGATGCTCGCCCGGAGGGGATCGGCTGCGTTGAGCACGTCGAGGACGACGTCGGTGGATGGGTTGAAGGACATTCTTCTTCCGTCCTGAGCGGTTGGCGCCCTTCCTCCTCGCGGGCGAAAGCAGACGCGCTGAGAGCGCGGCCGGATGAGGAGCGCGCGCTGCCTGGCGCGCTTCTCGGGCGCCAGACCCTCATCCGTCTGCCTTCGTCCGACACTGTCTTCTGCAAGGGAAGAAGGAGCGCGTGGCGGCGCTCGTCGGCCAGCGTGCCCTCGGTCGCTTACCCCTGGCTTGCGTCGCGTTTGATCAGCGTCCGTTCGACGATCTCGGCGAGATCCTTGCGCGCCTCGTGCTCGCGCCAGGCCTTCCCGGCGGTCTCGGCCGCCTGTTCGGCGAGCTTTGCGCGCACGCCATGGACGCGCGCGGCCCGGCTCACCCGTTCGGATTCGTGCGCGAGCGCGTCGAGTCGCTTCTGCAGGGCGCGGACCCGCCGTGCACTGAGTTTCGCCTGAGCCCCATAGGCGAGCTCGCCGGTTTCCAGCGCTTCGAGAACGGCGCGTAGGTCGTCGCTGAGACACGCCTGCTCATGCTGGATCGCCGAAAGCCGCCAGCGGCCGAGGTCGTGCATCTGCGAGGCGAGCTTTCCGATACGCGTAAGCGAGTCCACACGCTTCTTCATGGGTCATCCCGTTTTATGCTGAGAAGAGCCAGGCGCCGAAGCCGAGGAGAAACGCCTCGAGCGCCGGTTTGATGGTGGCGTAGAGCAGCGCCAGCGCGCCGGCGACGACGAAGGGCGCCGCAACGAACACGATCTGGATCTGCGGCGTCAGCCGGTTGATGAGCGCCAGCGCCAGATTGACGATCAGCGCGTAGATCACATAGGGCGACGCGATGCGCAGGGTTAAGCGGAAGGACTCGCCGAGCGCGTCGGCGACCTGGCGGAGCGCGAAGCGCGGCGAGAAATCAGCCCCGACCGGCATCACGTCATAAGAGGCTGCGAGCCCGCGCAGAAGCTCCCAGTGCAGGTCGGTGATGAACATGAGCGTCACCGCGGCGAGCGAGATCAGAGTCGCGAGCGGGGCGAGCGTCTCGCCCGCCTCGATCTGGACGCCAAACGGATTGTTGAACCCGAGCATTTGCGCAGCCGCCGAGGCCAGCGTCTCGAGCGCGGCGAAGAAAATGCGGGCGAGAAAGCCGATCATCCCGCCGATCAGGGTCTCGATCGCGATCGCGCGCAGGGTCACAACCGGATCGTCGCCGAGCGCCGCCGCGGGAACCTTGTCGAGGAGCAGCGGCGCGAGCGCCAGCGTCGCCGCGAAGGCGACGAAGAGCCGGATCTGCGTCGGAATCTCGCTCGACGAGAACCCCGGCGCTACCATAAGGCAGCCGCCGATGCGGCAGAACAGCAGGAACACGCCGATTGAAAGCCGCGGCGAGAGCGGCGGAGGCGCGAGCGCAAGGCCCTGTACGGCGAGCGCGATCATGCCGACGCGCCGTGATGTCTCACCACCAAGGGCACAAAGGGACACGAAGGCCTTCGTGTTCTTCGTGTCTTTGGTGGGGAAGACGCGCGCCTCACGAGATCGTCCCCAGCGACTTGATCTCGAAGCCGCGCGCGATCTCGAGCTGCGACAGCACCGGCAGCGTCGGGAACATGCGCTCGATGATCATCCGCACGTAAGCCCGCGTGTCAGGCGCGGTGACGAGCGCGAACTGCCGGCTCGAATCCATGCGCTTGCGGATCGCGGCTGAGGCCTCGGCGGCGAACTCTTCCATCAGGCGCGGATCGATGTCGAACTCGATCACGTCGCCCTTGGCGTCGCGCTTGAGCGCCTGATGGAACGCCAGGTCCCAGCGGTTGCCGAGGCGCAAAACGCTCAAGGCGCCGTTATCGACGAGATCGCCGCAGATCTGCTGGGCGAGGCGGGCGCGCACGTGCTCGGCGATCGCCTCCGGCCTTCGGACATGCGGCGCGATCTCCGCGACCGCCTCGAGAACGAGGCTGAGGTTGCGGATCGACACCCGCTCAGCGAGCAAAAGCTTCAGCGTCGCCAGCACGCCGGACTGCGAGATCTGCGACGGGCAGATGTCGTCCATGAGGCGCTTGTATTCGGGCTCGAGCCGGTCGACGAGGGCGCGCATGTCCTTGTACGACAGGAGCTGGGCGAGGTTGTTGTGGATGACCTCGGAGAGGTGGGTGAGCAGCACCGAGACCGGGTCGACAGGCTTGAAACCTTCGCGCCGGGCGTCCTTGACGAAGGCCTCGGGAATGGCGACGGCGCGGATGCCGAAGGCGGGCTCGCGCACCTCCTCGCCGGGCAGGTTCGGCTTGGGCCCGTCACCGATGATGACGAGCCAGTCGCGCACGCGCAATTCCTGCGTCGTCACCGGCGCGCCGTGGATCTTGATCTGGTAGGTCTTGGCCGGCAGCTTGATGTCGTCGGTCAAGCGGATTTCCGGCACGACGAAGCCGTAGGCCCTGGCGAACTTCCGCCGCATCTTGGCGATGCGCGAGGCCATCTCGTCGCGCGACATAACGAGCGCGGCGTTCAGCTCCTTCGACAGCACGAGCTCGATCTCGAAGGCCTTTAACTGCTCCTTGATCGAGGCGCGCGAATCGGCCTTGGCCCGCGCCTCTTTCGCCGCCTTTTGCGCGGCCTCTTCCGCAGCAGCCTTGGCGATGCGGCGCGGAATCGCCACGCCGACGAAGGCCATCAGGCCCGACAGCATGGCGAAGGGCAGGAAAGGCAGGCCGGGCACGACGCCGAGCATCGCCATCAGCAGCGCGGCGACGAACAAGGCGTTCGGGTAGCCGGAAAGCTGGTCGAGCACCGCCTTGTCGGCCGAGCCGCGCGTGCCGCCCTTGGCGACCAGAAGGCCCGCGGCGAGCGAGATGATGAGCGCGGGGATCTGGGTGACGAGGCCGTCGCCGACAGAGAGTTTTGTGAAGACGTCGGCCGCTGACGCCAACGGCAGGCTGTGGCGCGTCACCCCGATGACGATTCCGCCAAAGATGTTGACCGCGAGAATGATGAGGCCCGCGATCGCGTCGCCGCGCACGAATTTCGAGGCGCCGTCCATCGAGCCGAAGAAGGAGCTTTCTTCTTCCAGCTCGCGCCGGCGGGCCTGCGCGATCTTCTCGTCGATGAGGCCGGCGGAGAGGTCGGCGTCGATCGCCATCTGCTTGCCGGGGATGGCGTCGAGGGTGAAGCGCGCGCCGACTTCCGCGATGCGGGTCGCGCCCTTGGTAATGACCAGGAAATTGATCGTCACCAGGATCAGGAACACGATGATGCCGATGACGAAGTCGCCGCCCATCACGAGATGCGCGAAGCCCCCGATGATGTAGCCCGCCGCCGTCGGCCCCTGCTCGCCGTGCGACAGAATGAGCCGCGTGGTCGAGATGTTGAGCGCGAGCCTCAGGACGGTGGCGACGAGCAGCACCGTCGGGAAGGCCGAGAACTCCAGCGGCTTCTGGATCCACAGCGCCACCATCAGGATGAGGACGGAGAGCGCGATCGACAGGGCGAGGCCGAAGTCGATCATGAACGCCGGGACGGGCAGGAAGAACAGGCACAGGATCAGGACGATGCCGACGGCGAAGCCGATGTCCTTTCCCCCCCGTCCTGCGGGGGCTGCTGGCGCAGCCGTCACGGACATGTTTCGCGCTCGCATCCCCTCGCGCCGCGGTCATCCGGCGCGGGGAGAAGGGTGGGCGGCGAAGCTTGCGCGGGCGTTGTAGGGCGCGCTCGCTGAGCGCGCCGTGGCGCAATGCAGACTCCGCCTTACGGCGCGGCGTCCAAACGTTCGTCTTTGCCCGATTGGCCTGCGCGTCCCGGCCATTTGTGTTGACATTGTGTATACGAGCGACGATCCTTGCAAGCATGCGAAGAAGCCGAATTTCAGTGATCGAAAGTCCGGGCGCTGCGGAGGTCGCCGGCGCGGAGCGGTCCTCGGCCGATGCGAAGGGCAGCGTCAACCTGGAGATCGAGGCCAAGACACTTCAGCTCATCGACGACGCGGCGGCGATCCTCGGCAAGACGCGCGCCGAGTTCATGGTTGAAAGCGCGCGAAGGCGGGCCATCGACGTGCTGCTCGACCAGCGTGTCCTCCTGCTCGACTCCAATCGCTACGACGCCCTGGTGCGCGCGCTCGACAATCCCCCCGCGTCGGAACCGAAGCTCAAGTCGCTGCTGAGCCGCGTTCCGGCATGGCGAAAGTAGCCGACAAGCCGGAAGCCGGTGAAGCGATTTTATCTTCGGTGCGCCGAATTCATCGGACATCCCGTGGACATCCGCACCCTGATATGCCGATCGAGACGATGATTGCGTCGTTCGGCTGGTTTCACCGCTCCCCACCTTCCCTTCGCACGCCGAGCCAGATCACGTGTCTCGGGCCGCCGTGGACGCCTCCAGCGCGAACGCGTTTGTCCTCGACCGAAAAACCCGCCTTTTCGAACCGCTTCGCGAACGCGACGTCCGGGCCCTGCGACCACACGGCGAGCACCCCGCGGGGAGAGAGCGCCGCGCGCGCCGTCGCTAGGCCCTTCATCGAATAGAGGTGGTCGTTCGCCGCCTGCGTCATGCCTTCGGGGCCGTTGTCGACATCGAGCAGGATCGCGTCGTAGCGCGGCTTGGGAGCACGGATCAGCGTCGCGACATCGGCCTCGACGATTGTGACTCCGGGCTGGTCGAGCGAGGCGCCAAAAAGCTCCGCCATCGGACCCCTCGCCCAGCGCACGACGGCCGGAACCAGTTCGGCGACGACAATTTGCGCCCCGGCGCCGAATGCGCTCTGCGCCGCGCGGAGGGTGAAGCCCATGCCGAGTCCGCCGATCAGAATTTTGGGCTTTTTTCGGCCGCCGAGCTTTTCGGCCGCCAGCGTCGCCAGCGCCTCCTCCGAGGCGCAGAGCCGCGAGGTCATGAGCTCCGCGACGCCGACCTTGATGGAAAACTCCTGTCCCCTCCGCATTAACCGCAACTCCCCGCCCAGCGGCAGAGCGGCGCGGTCGAGTTCTATCCAGGGGATCATGGGCGGGTCCGGGGGGCGGGTTTCACGCTGTGGCCGCCCGTTCGCGCGAGCGGGCGTGCGGTGATGGGCCGGGCGCAAGGAAAAAGCAATTGCAGGCGCGGATTGTAGGGGGCGCTCGCCGAGCGCGCCGAGGCCGGGTCAGCGACCGCCTTACTGCGCCGCGGCGCCCGGTCAGGGAATCGTTGCAATAAACGGAAAGTTAGGTTATCATATTCCTGATTATAAGAATATCGGCGCGAGTCTTCGGGCGGCTCCCGATGCGGGCGTGGCCATGCGCGGCAAAGGGTGACGATAGAATACGGCCGATGGCGGAGCGTAGGGCCTTGAAAACATTGAAAATGGCAATGGGAAGATCTTGTCTGGAGTTGGCCTGGATTTGGGTTCGGCGCCCGGTCGGCTTGGGCGGCGCGGCCTTGGCGCTTGGGATCGCGCCGCCGCTCACGGACAATGGCTTCGGCCATCGAGGGAGCGGGTCGGAACGCGCAATTGTGACCGATTCCGACGCCGAAGCCTTTGAAAACGCGCCGCCCTTGCCAAAATGGCGCGGTTACTTGTAGCCCCGCTCGATCCGCGCGTAGAGCTGGTCGGTGAAGATGGCGAACTTGCCGCCGACGAAGCTCGCGGTCAGGCTCGCGGCGAGGAAGACGGCGATCATCTTCGGCACGAAGGTCAGCGTCATCTCCTGCACCTGGGTCAGCGCCTGCAAGAGCGCGATGGCGACGCCGACCGCCATCGCCGCCCCGACCGCCGGCCCCGCGCCGACGACCACCATCCACATCGCCTGCTGGACGAGATCGACCGCGTCGCCCTCGTTCATTGCACAGTCGCCCCGCTGCCGAGCGACACCGTCTGGCCGCTGGTCAGCGTCGCCGTCGCGCCCGAGCTCGTGACGCTGACCGAGGCGACCGTGCCCGACGTTGAGCCGTCGGAGGACGTGATGGTCGCCCCGACCAGGCCCTCGGCCTGCGACAGCGAGCTCGCGGTCAGGAGGGAGGAAAGCGTCGTGTTCGTCTGAACCGCCTGCCCGACCTCGGAGACGGTCGCGAGCTGCGACACCATGGTCGAGGGGTCCATCGGCTGGGTCGGGTCCTGGTTCTTCATCTCCGCCATCAGAAGGGTCAGAAAGTCGTTGTAGCTCAGCGACTGGGTCGTGGATGTCGTGGACGCGGCGGTCGACGTCTGGGCGGCGGCGCTCGTGACCGCTGAGGTTGGTGCGACAGTCATGACAAGTCTCCTTCAGGCGGCGGCGGCTTCCGCCTCGCGCTTCAGTTCGCCGTCCTCGATTGCGAAGAGCGTGCGCAGCGTCTTCATCGCCTCGAAACCACGGCCCTTCGCGAGCGACTGGGCGACGGCTCTCAACCCCGAAACGAGCTCCGGCGTCTGGTAGGCGCCGAGCGCCGTCTCGATCAGCGAGCGCGCCAGAGGCGTCGCCGTCGCCGTCGCACCGGGGTCCATAAGCATGATCTGCACCGCGAAATAGATTTGGCGGGTGAGCGTGGTCGCGTCCTTGGCCTGCATCACGTGGTTCTCGAGCAGGAAGGTCACGTCGTTGAGGAGTTCGATCGTCGCCTTGCGGTCGACGCGGATGACCGCCCCGTTGATGAAGAACCGCTCGCCGGCCCTGAGCGTAATATTCATGCGTCCCCCCTACTTGAGGCCGTCGCGGATGATCTCGTTGATCTCGATCATCGGGGCGAGGTCGTCGGTGACGCGCGAGCGGACGCGGTCGATCTCCTTCAGCATCCAGAGGCCGATCGAGATGAGGCCGGCGCGCAACGGATCGGGCAGCTCGTTGTTGGGGTCCTTGAGGTCGTCCATAAAGATCATCCAGAGCCGGCGCAGGTAGAACAGCGCGTCGACTCGTTCGCGCGACAGCGGCCCCTTCTCCTGCGCCATGCGCAGCATGCCGATGACTCGGTCCATCGCGGCGCGCTCCCGCGCGCGCATGGTCGCGCGCGACTCCTCGACCACTTCATTGTAGGCGAATTCGTACATTGAGATCCCTGGCGCTCGTTACGAAACAGGAAGGTATTGGGCCAGGTTGAGCTGCTGCAGCCGCGCGGTGAGCTCGTAGGCCACCTGGATCTGGTTGGTCAGCGCCGTGATCTTCGCGGCCGTCGCAGTCTGATCGACGTTGTCGAGGTTGCCGACCTGAGTCTGGATCAGCGTCAGTTGCGAGCTCATCGCGCTGTTGGCGTCGGTGACCTGAGACTGCGTCGCGCCCAGCGCGGCCTGCGTCTGAGTGACGGCGCTTTGCCCCTGGCTGACGAGCGACGTTGCCGCGGAGGCGACCGCCTGCTGGGCCGAGGTGCTGAGCGACGACCCGCCAAATGCCGCGACCATCGTGTAGGCCTCGGCGAGGCTCTGAAAGGCGGGCGAGTTGGTGTTGGTCGAGGTCGTCACGGTCTGGCCCGGCGCGATTTCCGCGCTCGTGTTTGTGCTCGACGCCGTGGACCAGTCGGACGTCCAGTTGCTGCCGGAGAACAAGTCTGCGAACGGCCCGGAGAGAAAGCTCTGCATCTGCGAGGCCGTGATGTTCGCGGCGGCGGCAGAGGTCGGCGAACACCCGAAAGCTGTTTCGAACGCGGTTTCGACGGCGCTGCTCGCCTTCGAACCCGTCGAGAAATAATCGTTCAACGGCGCCGCGCCGCTATTGATCCCGCCGAAGACGTACGCATCGCCAGAGGTCGCGTTGGCCGAGGAGGTCAGCTCCTGCAGGGCCGTTTGGCCGATGGTCTGCAGCTGCGCGCCCGAATCGGCGCCGGCCGTCCAGGTTGCGAGATCCTGCACGGTCGTTTGGGCGCTCGTACTCATAGAGGTCAGGGCGTCCTGCGCGGTTGAAAGATTGGTTGCGACGACGCTGTTGCCCGTGGTCAGCGCCTGCAATTGCTGGACCTGCTCTTTCAGCGACAGCTCGTAGCCGGACTGGTCGCCGAGCTGAAGGCCGAGATCGGCGTACTGGCCCGTCGATTCTTCCGTGATCGCCGTCGTGAGCTGAGCCTGCGCCTGTTGTACCGGCAGGACGAGGCTGTTGGCGAGATATTGGGTCGAGACGAAAGTCGGGTTCATCGTCATGCTGCCTGCAGCAGAGCGGAGAACATGTCGTTGACCGCGGTCAGGAGTTTCGCCGTTGAGGCGTAAGTGTTCTCGAGATTGAGCATATTCGTCATTTCGGAATCGAGATTGACGCCTGTCGCGTTCGACAGCGCCGAGGTCGCCTGGGTTATGAGCGCGTTCTGATAATCCGAGGCGTCGCTCGTCTGCTGGTTCTCGCCCTGCAGCCAGCTCACCGAGGCGTTGGCGTAGTCGGTGAGGCGCGCCGAGGTCCCGAGCCCGGCCGAGGCGTCGAAGCTCTGCGTCGACCCGATCGCGCTGACGAGTTGTTGCAGCCTGGCCGTGTAGCTCGTATCGCCGGTCGTATTGTAGACGTAGTTGGGATTGCCGGAGATCCCCCCGTCGCGCAGCAGGGTTGCGTTGCCGCCCTGCGAGGGGTCGACGCTGGGGTTGACCTCGATCGCCGCGGCGAGGCCGGCTGCGTCCGAGGTCGAGGGGACGCTCGTCGCGCCTTTCGTGGTGAACAGGCCAGGCAGCAACGGTTGCGACGAAGCCGTCTGGTCGCCTTCTGCGAAGGCGTTGATCAGTCCGCCGGCGATCTGGTCGAGCTGCGCCTGATACTGCGGCGCGAGCGTGTCGCGCAGCGTCGCATATCCCGCGAGCGCGCCCGACTGGATCGGCATGAGGGAGCTTGAGCCAGTGATCGGAACCCCGTCGACCGTGACGGGCGACCCGGTCACGCCGTCGACGTAGCTCGATGTCGGCGTGAAGGCGACCGTGCGCGCCGTGTCCTGGAACAGCGTGACGCCGCTGTCGGTGTAGATCGACATCGAACCGTTGGCGGCGGTCGTGGTGGTCACGCCGATCTGCTGGGCGAGCTGCGTAATCAGCGAATCGCGCGTGTCCTCGGCGGTTGCGACGTTGGCCCCGCTCGCAAGACCGCCGATGACGGCGTCGTTTGCGGTCTGGAACTGGGCGAGGAGCGAATTGATGGTCGAGACCGACAAGGCCATGTCCTGATCCGCCTGCTCGCGCAGGTGATTGACCGCGGCGTCTCCTGCATTGAGCGACTGGGCGAGGGTCTTCGCGGCGGTGACCGCGGCGTCTGCGGCGGACGTGGAGGTCGGCGAGCCCTCGTAGGTTGTCAGCGCGCTCTGGAGATTGGACAGCATTGCCGATGGCGAGGCGCCGTTCTGGTCGGCGCCGGAGGTCGATGACGTCGTAGAGCTGTCGTCGACGGTGGCGGCGAGCGTCGCGAGCCCATTGGCGATCGCCTGCTGCGCCGCCGCTTGCGCCGTCGAGGTCGAAACCTGCTCGGCGAGCGCCGCATTGGCGATGCGGGTCACCGAGGCGGCGTCGGCGCCGCCGTATGGATTGGCCACGAGGTTGGCGACCTCGCGCGAATAGCCGGGCGTGTTGACGTTGGCTATGTTGTTGGAGACGACCGCCGTCTGCGCCGCGTTGGCGGCGAAGGATGAGCTGATGATGTTGAACGCGGTCGAGAGGCTCATGGCGCGTGTCCCTGATTCGCGATCACGGCTTCAGGTTGTTGAGGACGTCGAGAATGTCCGCCCCGGTCTGGAAGACCTTGGAATTGGCCTCGTAGGCGCTCTGAGCCTGGATCATGTCCGTGAGCTCGGTCGCGATATCGACCGTCGAGCTTTCCAGCGAACTGGACTCGATCGAGCCGAACCCGGAATCGCCCGCAGATCCGACGAATATCGGACCCGAGGCGGCGTTTGCCGTATAAGCGTTGCCATTGACGGCGCTGAGATTGTCGGGGCTCTGCGCATTCGCGAGCGGAATGTCGTATGCGGCGACAGACGCGCCGTTCGAGTAGTTGAAAGAGAGTGTCCCGTCCGCGGCGATCGAGGCGCCCTGAAGGCTCGCCGGCGCGTTGCCGTTGGTGGTCTCCGCGGACACGCTGAAGCTGGAGGCCAGCTGACTCATGCTGCTGAGATTGAGGTTCATCGACTGGCCGCCAGGAACCGTGAAGGTGAGCGGCGACCCGACTTGAGCGCGCCGGTCGAGCCGAAGGTCAGCGTCTGGGTCGCGAGCGGACCGGACGAATAGGGAAAACCGCCGGCCGACGCCGCCTTCGAGGCGTCGAACGCGTCGACCTCCCAGGTCCCGTTCCCTTCGTTGGCGAAATAGAGATTGATCGTGTGGGCGCCGCCGAGATTGTCGTAGACGACGAGCGAGGTTTCGTCCGTGTAGGTCGAGTTCGAGCTGTTCGCCGATGGGAGATCGGCCGAGGCGATCGTCGTCGACGTTGAAGGAAGGTTGGCCGTCAGCGATCCCGACGTCGTCGGCGTCGCCGTCTGCCCCGCGTTGTCGACGTTGACCTTCTGCAGGCCGCTCAGCGAATTGGCCGGCGTCGCCGACTGGCCGTTCTGGACGCTGTTCGCCATCAGGTAATAGCCGGCGCTGTTGACTAGGTTGCCGGAGGCGTCCGGGACGAACGAGCCGTTTCGTGTGAGGTAAAGATCGCCGGCCGAATCGGAGACGACGAAGAATCCGGCGCCCTGGACCGCGAGATTCGTGGCCGTCTGGGAGGTGACGATGCTGCCCTGGAGCGAGTTCAGCGAGATCGTGCTTGTTTGCACGCCTGCGCCCTCGACGCTTCCGCTCGCAACCTGGTCGACCATGGTCGAGAAATCCGTCTCGACGTTCTTGTAGCCGGTCGTGTTGGCGTTCGCGACGTTCTGCGAGATCGACGACAGCCAGTTCGAGTCGGCCGACATGCCGGAGACGCTGGTGTTGAGAATGGTCATGAAGACTCCTCGGCGTGCCAGCCTATTCGAACCCCACGGCCTTGCCTGAAGCTGGCGCCTCAGGTCGTCGAGCGGACGAGGCTGCCGACAAGCAGGCTCCAACCGTCTACGAGCACGAAGAACAGGACTTTGACCGGCAGCGAAATGATCGAGGGCGGCAGCATCATCATGCCCATCGACATCGTGAGCGTGGCCACGATCATGTCGATGACGAGGAACGGGAGCACCACAAGGAAACCGATTTCGAAGCCGCGCCTCATGCTCCGAAATCATGTAGGCCGGGATCAGCAGCCGGAAGTCCACCTTCGATCGGTCGCCTGGTTCGAAGCGCCCCTTGGACAGGCTCTCGAACAAGGCGATGTCCTTCTCCCGCACCTGCGACAGCATGAACTCTCGGAAGGGCTGCGCCACCGCGGCGAGCGCGTCCTGCTGGCTGATCTGATTGTCCAGCATCGGCTTGAGGCCGGTCTGCCAGGCCCGGTCGAAAGTCGGCGCCATGACGAAGAAGGTCATGAACAATGCAAGGCTGATCAGAACCAGGTTGGCCGGGGCGCCCTGGACGCCGAGCCCAGTGCGCAGAAAGGACAGGGCGATGATGAAGCGCGTGAAACTCGTCACCATGATGAGCAGGCCTGGCGCGACCGACAGAACGGTCAGCAGCGCCACCATCTCGATGATGCGGCCGCTCGCCGAGGCCCCGCCCGACGGGATCAGCGCGCCGAGGTCGACGGTCTGGGCGGCGGCCGGGTCCGCCATCAGGACGATCGCGAGCGCGGCGAAGGCCAGGCGACTCATTGCACCACCAGCGTGCGAAGCACGAGCTCGCGCACCTTTCCGTCCGAGCGGGTCGCGGCGCGTTCGTTGAGGTCCTCGCGGACAGATTGGAGGCCGATCGGCCCTTCGAGCTGCTTCAGCGTCGTGGTCCTGAGATAGGCGAGGACGTCCTCGCCGATCTTGCCGGCGACGGCCTCGGGATGGGGCAGGGCCTTGGGGTCGAACACGATCGAGGCCTCGAGCCGGATCCAGGTGTCCTGGGGGGCGCCGAGGTTGGTGACGATCGGCGCAAGGTCGTAGATCGTCGACGCCTCGGCGGGGGCCGCTGCCTCCTTCGGCTTCTGCGCCTCGGTCACGGCTGGGCGGAGCATCTCAAATCCGGCGCCGGCGCTAGCGCCGATGAGCGCGACGATCAGGAACTCGATCAGCGCGCCTTTGAACCCTCCGGAAGGCGCGACTGCGGGGGCTGCGGCGTCAGCCATAGGAGCGCCTGCTAGAACGGCCTGACGGCGTCATAGATCTGCTGCCCCCAGGACGGCTGCTGGAAGTCGCTCTGCCGGCCGCGTCCGCCGTAGGAGATGCGCGCTTCGGCGATTTTCTGGTAGGCGATGGTGTTGTTGAGGGAGATGTCGGTCGGATTGACAATGCCCGCGACCGTCAATTGGCGCATCTCGTAGTTGACGCGGACTTCTTGCGAACCTGAGATGACGAGGTTGCCGTTCGGCAGCACGCGCGTGACGACAGCCGCCACCGAAACCTGGATCTGCTCGGAGCGGTTGACATCGCCCTGGCCCTGGGTCGAGGAGGTCGAGGTAAGGTCGCCGAGGAGCTTGGCCGGCTGGCTCGAGGACGACGACGAGGATCCATTGTTGAAGCCGTAGTCGATGGTCTGGCCATCCTTGGTCGTCATGGACCGGTCGGAGCCGTTGCCGAGTTGCGCCTTGTCGTTCATCATGATGATGACCGTGACGATGTCGCCGACCTTGCTGATGCGCGGCTCGGCGTAGAGCGACGGCGGCGGACCGAAAGTGTGGTTCGGACCGAGCGCCTGCGCGCTCTGAATTGCGGCCGTCTCGTCAGAGATGAACCCCGCGCCAACAGGCGAGAAGTTCGGCTCGCGCATGAACTCGGAAGGGCTCTGCCAGCAACCCGCGAGCGCGAGAGCAGCGAGCAACGGAGCGAACGGCGCAGGCCGCATTAGGACCTCTTCTCCTCCGGGTTCACACCGGCGATGAGGCCGGCCAGCCGACTCGCGCGATCCGCGTCCATCTCCCCGAGGATCGCTCCGGCCGCGCTCGGCTTCAGCTTGCCGAGGATCGCCGCGGCCGTGCGATCGTCGAGGGCGCTGATCTGCCGCGCCGCGCTTTCGGGCTCCATCTTGCTATAGATCGCGACCACATCGTCTTGAGCCGACTTCATCAGAGCGTCGCGCTTGGCGATCCAATCGCGTGCGGAGGCCTCGGCCTTCTCGAGATCGGCTATGCGCTGGCGGACCTGCCCGTCGAACTCGGCGAGCCGCTTCGTCTGCCAGGCGATGCGAGCCTCCGCGATCGAAGGGGCGACGCTGGCGCAATATCGGCCGGCGTCGGGGTCCACCGCCTTTTCCGCGGCGACCTTTTCCGGAGCGGCTTTTGGCTTCAGCGCGTCGGGCGGCTTGCCATCCTGGGCGAAAACAGAGGAGGCGAACGTGGCCACGACGGTGACCGCGACAAGGGTTCGCAGGATGCGGATGATCGACATGCGTCGGCCTCGAATACGGGCGGCATCGTGGGCTCGGCGGCTTGCGCTGGGCTTGCGAGCTACTGGATGACGAGGTCGGCCTGAAGCGCGCCGGCGGTCTTGATCGCCTGGAGGATGGCGATGATGCCTGGTGGCTTGACGCCGATGCGGTTCAGGCCGCCCACCAGCATGCGCAGGCTCGAGCCGCCGACGATGGCGATCGGGCCGCCGGTCTGCTCGGCGGTGATCGTCGTGTTCGGGGTGACGACGGTGCGGCCGTTGACGAAGGGATTCGGCTGCGACACCTGGGGCTGCTCGTTGACCCGGACGGTCAGCGTCCCATAGGTGACGGCGACTGTCGAGATCTGCACGTCCTGTCCGACGACGACGGTTCCAGTTCGCGAGTCGAGCACGACACGGGCGGCCATGTCTGGCTGGACCTGCAACTCGCCGATCTCCGCCATGAAGCGGGCGAACGAGACGACGCGCGGGCGAAAGAGCTCGACCGTCCGGGCGTCGACCTCGTATGCGGCGCGACCGCCGAACCGGCCGCGAGCATAGCTGTTGATTGCATCCGCGATGCGCACGGATGTCGCGTAATCGGGGTTCTTGAGCTCGAGCATCGAGCGCAAGTCGTCCGGCGCGCCGACGATCTCGTGTTGGACGATCGCACCGTTGGGGATGCGTCCGGCGGTCGGCACGCCCTGGGACAGCGTCTCGCCTTCGCCTTGCGACTGGAACCCGGAGACGGAAACGGCGCCCTGCGCGGTTGCGTAGAGACTGCCGTCGGAGCCAAGCATCTGAGTCAGGAGCAACGTACCGCCCATGAGTGAAGGTGCGTCGCCGAGCGCGGAAACCGTGACGTCGAGGCGGGAGCCGGTCTCGACGCCCGCCGAGAGATCGGCCGTGACGATGACCGCGGCGACATTGCGGTTGCGCAGTTCGACGCCGTGCACGTCCATGCCGAGGTTCTGCAACATGCCCTGCACCGCCTGCTGCGTGAACGGCGTGTTGCGGAAGGTGTCGCCCGTGCCGCTGAGGCCCACGACGAGCCCGTAGCCGACGAGCTGGCTGTCGCGCGGGCTGCGGAGCACCGCAATGTCCTTGATGCGCGCCCCTGCAACGGGCGCGACGGCGAGACACAGCGCCACGAGAGCGAGGACAGCGCGTCTCATCCGCCGCCGACCTTGACCGAGCCGTCGGGCTGCACGGCGCCGGACACGGTGACGCCGCTGTCGCTGTTACGCACGCGCACGACGTCGCCGATCGACCCGTCCTGGAGCGCCGCGCCGGTGGTGACGATGAGCAGACCGCCTTCGGCGTAAACGAGCTTCACTTCCGCGCCGTTGGCGACAAGCTTGCGGTTGGAGACTCCGGCGTAGGGAATCGCGTGGCCCGGCAGCAGCGTCAGCCGCGCAACCTTGCCGACAATCATCGCCCTGTCCTCGACAAACGCGCCGCCTGCGTCGTGCACGCCGCCCTGAGGCAGATCCGTCAGCATGTCTTCGCGGATGACGTCGCCGGGGTAGATGACTGCCTTCGGCGACGGGGCGAGCGCCTCCTGCGCCGGCGCCGGATTGCTGGCGGCAGCCAGGAGCGCGATTGCGGCCGAAGCGGCCTGAATTCGTCGCGAGCACATCGGCCTCCTCCTAGCCGCGCATGTTGGAGATCGTGCCGGACATCTGGTCGGCCGCCTGGATGACCTTGGAGTTCATCTCGTAAGCGCGCTGCGCGGCGATCAGACTAGTGATCTCGGTGACCGGGTCGACGTTGGACGCCTCGATGTAACCCTGCTGAAGGATGCCGAACGCCGTGTCTCCCGGCACGCCGACGGTCGGCTGGCCGGAAGCTTGCGTTTGCTGGAAGTAGTTGCCTCCGAGGGCTTGGAGACCGGCATCGTTGACGAAGTTGGCGATCGTGAGCTGGCCGAGCTGCTGGGGCGTCGACTGGCCGGGCAAGGTGACCGTGACGACGCCAGTCTGACTCACGGTCACATTGGTCGCGTTCGCCGGGACGATAATCGACGGCGTTACCGTATAGCCGTCCATCGTGACAATCTGGCCATTCTGGTTGGTGTTGATCGCGCCGTCGCGGGTGTAGACGGTGTCGCCGTTGGCGTTCGTCACTTGGAACCAGCCGCGACCGTTGATCGCGAGGTCGAGCATGTTGCCCGTGTTGGTCAGCGCCCCCTGGATATTGACGGTGCGGATCGCTGCGGTCCGTACCCCGAGTCCGATCTGCGCGCCTTCGGGAATGGTGGCGTCCCGGCCGCGGCTGGACACGCCCATCAGCCGCTCGGTCTGGTAAATGAGATCGGTGAATTCCGCGCGCGAACGCTTGAATCCGGTCGTGTTGATGTTGGCGATGTTGTTGGCGAT
The DNA here is from genome assembly GCF_052145395.1 of Roseiarcus sp. Classification (NCBI taxonomy): domain Bacteria; kingdom Pseudomonadati; phylum Pseudomonadota; class Alphaproteobacteria; order Hyphomicrobiales; family Roseiarcaceae; genus Roseiarcus; species Roseiarcus sp. The sequence goes on along the minus strand of NZ_JBKQOT010000733.1, from coordinate 967 downwards.
GACCTCCAGGTTCCGTTCCTGGGCGCTCATGCCCGTCGCCGCGATCGTCAACGCTCTCATCGCGCCATCTTTCCTGAATGTCTCAGGGTTTCGCCGCCGCGTTCAGATCGACATCCGCGAGATGTCCTGCCAGGCGGAGACGAGTTTGTCGCGGACCGCCAGCACCGACTGCAGCGTGCGCTGCGCGTCCATCACCGATTCGACCACCCGCATCGGCGGCGCGGCGCCCTCGATCCCCTGAATCGCCGCAGCCTCCCCGGTCTTCAATACATCGACAGCGGAGCCTACGGCCTGACCCAGGGCTTCCTCGAAGCCGACGCCGTCCAAGGGCGATGTCGGCGTCTGCGGCGCCGCCGGGCCGAGCGTCCTGCCGAGACCGCTGAGCGCCGAAAGTCCTTCAATCATCGTCCTGCTCCTTTGCCTCTCGCCTCACGCGTCCTTCATCAGAGCGACCGTCTGGTTGAGCATGTCGGCCGTCTGTTTCGCTACCTGAAGGTTGGCCTCGTAACTGCGGTTGGCCTCCCGCATGTCGGCGAGCTCGACGAGCACGTCGACGTTCGGCATCTTGACCACACCTTCCGCATCCGCGGCCGGGTTTCCGGGGTCGCGCTCGAGCTTGAACGGCGTCTGGTCGACCCCGATTGCCTTGACCTCGATGAGGTTGGCGCCTGTGGCGCGGTCGAGCGCGCTCTCGAACGATACGGTCTTGCGCGCGTAAGGTTCGGCCCCGGCGGTCGGGCCAGTCGACTGGGCGTTGGCGATATTCTCTGAGACGATGCGCAGCCGCGTCGACTGCGCCTGCAGCCCGGAAGCGGCGATTCGAAGAGAATCCTGGAGAGGATTGGCCGTCATTTCAGCGCCGCGAGCATGAGCTGGTGGAAGGCGCGGCGAATGCCCGAGCTCATCGAGAAGTCTCGGTTCACGTCGCCGACATTGATCATCTGTTGCTCGAGATTGACGGTGTTGC
>NZ_JBKQOT010000732.1:0-7115 GCF_052145395.1 Roseiarcus sp. | reverse complement strand
CGGCGTTTGAACGCGCCGCGCGTCGCTCCTATTCGGTCTTGCTCCCGGCGGGGCTTGCCGTGCCGCTGGCGTTGCCGCCCGCGCGGTGCGCTCTTACCGCACCCTTTCACCCTTGCCCCGAAAGCCTTGCGGCCGCATCGGGGCGGTTTGCTTTCTGTGGCGCTTTCCCTGGGGTCGCCCCCGCCGGACGTTATCCGGCGCCGCATCCGTATGGAGCCCGGACTTTCCTCCGCTTTCGCGGCAGCCGTCCGGCCGACTGGCGGATGCGGCATAGGAGCGCAGGGCGCCGCCGGTCAAGGAGAAAAACCGTGCGCGGCGTTCCCGCTGTCGCACAAAACCGCCTCATTCATTGCAGCTTCAGTCCGTTTATGGGAATGTGCCGCGCGCGGGGGCTGGCCTGCTTCGCGGCGCTCGCCGCAACGGGAGGTTCCCTAAAACGTCTCGAGACCGTGGACCGGAGATCGTTACCCATGAAAAAGATGTTGGCTCTTTCGCTGGCGCTCGCCGCCGCTGTGTCGGTGTCGGCCTGCCAGACGCCGCAGCAGACGAACGCCCTCGCCGGCGGCGCGCTCGGCGGCGGCGCGGGCGCGCTGATCGGCTCCGCGGTTTCGGGCGGAAGCGCAGGCGGGACGCTTGCGGGCGCGGCGATCGGCGCGGCCTCCGGCGCGATGATCGGCGCCGCCGCCACCCCGCAGCCGCAGGGCCAGTGCGCACGCTGGGGCTAGGACTACAACGGCAACCGCGTCTGCGTAGCGTACTACTAACGGACGAGCGCCTTCAGCGCGGGTCCGAAAACCGGGCGGACCCGAGCCGGCTCCGCCGCGCAGGCTCCGCGGAAAAGGAATAGCAAACATGACAAAGAAGATGATCGCCATCGCGCTGGCCCTCGTCGGTGCGCTCTCGCTGTCGGCCTGCCAGACGCAGGAGCAGCAGACGGGCACGCTGGTCGGCGGCGCGGTCGGCGCGGGCACGGGCGCGCTGATCGGTTCGGCGGTTTCAGGCGGCAGCGCGGGCGGCGCCATCGCCGGCGGCGTGATTGGCGGCGTGGGCGGCGCCCTGGTCGGCAACGCCGTGACGCGTCCGCGCCACTGCGCGCGACACGGCTACGACGTCTATGGCAACCGCATCTGCGTAGCCTGGTACAACTGAGTTCCGGCGTGAAAAGCGACGGCGTGGCCGGGCATTGCCTGTCAAGCGACGGGCAATGATGTCCGGTCCCGCCTGCGACAGCCCGCTCGCGTCCGCGTTCGTCGCTTCGCCGAATTTCGGCGAGCGGCGGGGGAGTGGCCGGCCGAACTATCTCATCCTCCATTACACTGGCATGCCGACGGGCGAGGCCGCACTCGCGCTGCTCGTCGACCCGGAATCGGAAGTGTCGGCGCATTATTTCGTCTGGGAGGACGGGCGGATTTTTCAGCTCGTCGCCGAGCGCGATCGCGCTTGGCACGCGGGAAAAGGCCACTGGAAGGGCGAGAGCGACCTCAACTCCGCTTCGATCGGGATCGAGATCGTCAATCCCGGCCACGACGCCGGCGCGCCGCCCTTCCCCGACCGGCAGGTCGCCGCGACCATCGCGCTCGCGCGCGACATTTCCTCCCGCTGGAAGATCCCGCCGCAGCGGGTGCTCGCGCATTCCGACGTCGCGCCGCATCGCAAGCGCGATCCCGGGGAAGCCTTTCCCTGGCGGCGGCTGTTCGAGGGCGGCGTCGGCCATTGGGTCGAGCCCGCGCCCATTTCCGGCGGGCCGCTGTTCCGGCACGAGGAAGAGGGCCCGCCGGTGCGCGCGCTTCAGGCGATGCTGGCGCTCTACGGCTATGGGGTCGAGCTTTCGGGGGTCTACGACCGGCATACGCGAGCGGTTGTCGCCGCTTTCCAGCGTCACTTCCGGCCCGAGCGTGTCGACGGCGAGGCGGACGCTTCGACGGTCGCGACGCTGAAGGCGCTGATCGAGGGGCTGGGCAAGAGTTGATGCGCTCTCATCGCGCGGCGCCTACGCGATCTCGGCTTATTCACCCCTTCACGATCGCCTCGAACGCCTCCCGCACGCGCTTGCGCGCTTCGTCGAGCGCCGCGACGAAGGCCTCGAAATCGGGGTAGCCGGAGGCGGCGGCGATGCGGCGCTTGACGCCCGAGGCGGCGGTCTTCGGGTCGAAGGGGCCGGCGATGGCGAGCCGCATGAACTGGGTCGCGTCGGTGTAGAGCCGGTGCGCCTCGACCAAAGTCTCGACGTGACGCGCCTCGACCAGCCCCGCCCGGCCCGCCTTGTCGATCGCCCGGCGGGTCGAGACGTCGAGGATCTCCGGCCTCGCGAAGGCGAAGGCGAGGCTGAGGTACTGGGCGACGAACTCGATGTCCATCAAGCCGCCCCGGACGAGCTTCAGGTCCCAGAGGTCGCGGTCGCCCTTCTCATGGGCGATCAGCGCGCGCATTTTCGTCACCTCGCGCGCGATGGTCGCCGGATCGCGCTTGCGCGTCAGGGTGTCGCGGATCGCGCTCGCCACGTCGGCTGCGAGAGTCGCGTCCCCGGCGACGACGCGGGCGCGTGTGAGCGCCATGTGCTCCCAGGGCTCGGCTTCGTCGCGCTGGTAGAGGGCGAAGGCGGAGAACTGGGTGGCGAGCGGGCCCTGGCGGCCTGAGGGCCTCAGCCGCATGTCGACCTCGTACAGGGTTCCCCTGCGGGTCGGGGCGGTCAACGCGGCGAGCAGGCGCTGGGTGAAGCGCGAATAATAGAGGGAGGCGCCGAGCGGCCTCCCCCCGTCCGATTCGCCCGCGTCGGCGGGAAAGTCGTAGATCAGGATGAGGTCGAGGTCGGAGGCCGCCGTCATCTCGCGCGAGCCGAGCTTGCCCATCGCCAGCACCGCGACGCGGCCGCCGCGCACCTTTCCGTGGTCGACGGCGAAGGCCGCCTCGACCTGCTTCAGCATCGCCCCGACCAACGCCTGCGCCAGCGCGCTGTAGGCCTGCCCGGCGCGGTCCGGATCGAGCCGGCCCGACAGGAGATGGAGCCCGATCAGGAACATTTCCTCGGCGGCGAAGTCGCGCGCCCGGTCGAGCGCGTCCTCGTAGCTGCGCGCCTGCTCGACATAGGTTTCGGCGCGCAGCCGCGTCGCCTCCTCGTTGAAACTGTCCTCGAAATCGGTCGTCCGGTCGGGATCGATCGCCGCGTCGAGCACGTGGGGGCGGGTCGCGATCACCTGGGCGAGCCGCGGCGCGGCACCCAGTACGTCGCCGAACAGTTCGCGCACGTCGTCGTTGGAGCGCAGGATCGACAGGAGCTCGACCGATGCGCTCATCCGTCCCATCGCCTCGTCGAAAGCGGCGAGCGCGGCGTCGGCGTAGCCCGAGCCGGAAAAGGCGTCGAGCAGCGCCGGGGTGAGCTCCGTCAGCACCTCGCGGGCGCGGGCGCTGCGCACCGCGGCGCGTCGGCCGAAATGCCAGCCGCGGATCGTCTCGGCCGCCGCCTCGGGATGCTGGAAGCCGAGCGCGCGGAGAGTCTCGAGCGTCGCGGGATCGTCGGTCACGCCGGTGAAGACGAGGTTGCCGGCGGCGGCGCTCAGCGTGGGGGCGTTCTCGAACAGACGCGCGTAGTGCTTCTCGACCTGGGTAAGATGGAAGGTCAGGTCCCTGGCGAAGGACTCGAGCCTCGCGTAGCCGCAGAACCGGGCGAAGCGGGCAAGCTCGGCGCGCTCGAACGGCAGGCGCTGGGTCTGCTCGTCGGCGATCATCTGCAGCCGGTGCTCGACCGTGCGGAGGAAGCGATAGGCGGCGCCGAGGTCCTTCAGCGCCTCGGGCGTCACCCAGGCCTCGGCGCAGAGCTCTTCGAGCATGTCGAGGGTTCGCGAGCCGCGCATCTTCGGCCGCCGGCCGCCGAAAATGAGCTGCTGCGTCTGGACGAAGAACTCGACTTCGCGGATGCCGCCGCGGCCGAGCTTGACGTCATGACCGGGAACGACGACGCGGTCATGCCCGCGCACCGCGTGGATCTGGCGCTTCATCGCGTGGATGTCGGCGATGGCGGCGTAGTCGAAATACTTTCGCCAGATGAACGGGGCGAGATCGGCGAGGAACCGCCGGCCGAGCTCGAGGTCGCCCGCCGCCGGCCGCGCCTTGATCATCGCGGCGCGCTCCCAGTTCTGCCCGAGCGTCTCGTAATAGGCGTAGGCGCTAGTGGTCGAGAGCGCCACCGGGGTCGAGGCGGGATCGGGCCTGAGCCTCAGGTCGACCCGCAGCACGTAGCCGTCGGGCGTGCGCTCCTGCAGCAGTCGGGCGAGCGCCTTGGTGACGCGCACGAACAGGGGCGCCGGCTCCGCGCCCGTGGGGATCGAGGCGGCCGAGGCGTCGAAGAGCACGATCAGGTCGATGTCGCTCGAATAGTTGAGCTCGCGCGCCCCGTGCTTGCCGAGCGCGAGCACCACGAGGCCGCAGCCGGCCGCAGGGTCCGACGCGTCGGGATCGAGCGCGAGCCGGCCGGCGAGCGCATTCTGACGCAGAAGGAAGGCGAGCGCGGCGCCGACCGCCGCGTCGGCGAAGCGGGTCAGCGCCTCGGTCGCCTCGACCACATCCCACACGCCGCCGATGTCGGCGAGCGCGATGAGCAGCGCCGACTCGCGCTTAGCGAGCCGGAGGGCGCGCATCAGCGCCGCCTCGTCGTCGTCGCGGCGGGCGGCGAGCGCGGCGATGAGGGCGTCCAGCGACGACTTCGGCGGCCGGGCGAGGAGGCGGGCCACCCGCGCCGGCTCTTCGGTCGCGAGCGTCCACAGGTACGGCGAATGATCGGCCAGGCCGAGAAGGAGATCGCGCGTCTTCCCCGCCGCGAGCAGTGGCGTCAGGCCTTGGGCTTCGGGCGCGGCGGTCAAAGCCTCCAGCGCACGGCGGGCGGCGGCGGAGGCAGAGAGCCGCGGGAAGGCGACGACGCGTTCAGCCAGCGATGGGTTCATCGACGCCCCCCAGCGCCGGCGCAGGCAAAGCGGGCGGCGCCGGATCGGCGGGCAGGATCATGCGCACGCGCAGGCCCGGCTCGTTGTCCTCGAGCTCGACCCTACCCCCGTGCAGGCGCGCGACCGCGGCGGCGAGCGAGAGCCCGAGCCCCGAGCCGGGGCGGGAGCGCGAGCCTTCGAGCCGCACGAAGCGTCCGAGCACCCGCTCCCGGTCCGCCGACGCGATCCCGGGACCGCGGTCGGCGACGGTCAACTCGACCGATTCGCGCGAGCGGCGCGCGGCGACGACGATCCGGGGCTTGACGCCCTCGCCGCCGCAATCGCTCAGCGCGCCGTATTTCAGCGCGTTGTCGATCAGATTGGCGATCGTCTGTCCGATCAGCTCGCGATTTCCGCAAACATAGAGCGGGGCTTCGATGTCGACAGCAAGGTCCACGCCGTCTTCCTCGGCGATCGGTTCATAGAGTTCCACCACGGCGCGAGCCGCCTCGCAAACATCGAACGACGTTTGCCCATCGACTTCGCCGCCGGCCTCGGCGCGCGCGATGAGCAGCAGCGCGTTGAAGATCTTGATCAGGGCGTCGGATTCTTCAATCGTTTTCTCGAGCGCGACGCGATAGGCGGCGGCGTCGCCGCCGAAGGCCAGCGCCGCCTCGGCATGGTTGCGCAGGCGGGTGAGCGGCGTCCGCAGATCGTGGGCGATGTTGTCGCTGACCTCGCGCAAGCCCTGCATCAGCACGTTGATCCGGCTCAACATGCCGTTGAGGCTCTCGGCGAGCCGGTCGAGTTCGTCGCCGGAGCCGGAGACCGGCAACCGGCCGGTCACGTCTCCCGCCATGATGCCGTGGGCCGACGTGTTGATGTCGTCGATGCGCTTCAGCACGTTGCGGGCGACGAACAGCGCCCCGACGGCGGCGAGCGCGGCGAAGAAGACCAGCGAGATCGCGAGCGCGCGGACCATCACGCCTTCGATCCGGGCGCGGTCGCCGAGATCGTGGCCGACCAGAAGCAGGAATCCGGGCGGCAGCTTGTAGATGCGCACCAGCGCCTGGCGGACTCGGTCGCCCGGGCCGTTGGTGCGATAGTTGACGACGATAAATCCCCGCCGCTCGAGGACCTCGAGCGGAATCTGCTCGACATTGCCGGCAAGCGATTCTCCGGCCGGGTCCGTCAGCAGGTAAAGAGAAGCGCCCGGCTGGCGCTTGCGCGCCTCGATCGACGAATAGAGGCCGACAAGTCCTTCGTGATTGTAGGCGTCGGTCAGGCCTTTCGCTTCGGCGTCGATGGTGCGGGCGATTTCCTCGTCGACGACCGCGACGACCTGCCAGGCGATGATGGCGAGAACGACCCCCGCGCCGACGGCGCTGACGGCCAGAATCGCCAGCGCCAGACGGAAGGCGGTGGCGCGGAAGAGCTTAGCGAGAGCCGTCACGAATCATGTATCCGGCTCCGCGCACGGTGCTGAGCAGCGGCGCGTCGAAGTCCCGGTCGATCTTGGCCCTGAGCCGCGACACGTGGACGTCGATGACGTTGGTCTGCGGATCGAAATGGTAGTCCCAGACATGTTCGAGCAGCATGGTCCGGGTGACGACCTTGCCGGCGTTCTGCATCAGGTATTCCAGCAGGCGGAACTCGCGCGGCTGCAGCACGATCTCCTCGCCGCGGCGGGTCACCTTGTGGGAGAGGCGGTCGAGCGTGAGGTCGCCGACCCGGTACACTGTCTCTTCGGGCGCCCCGGCGGGGCGGCGGCGCGCCAGGGTCTCGACCCGGGCGAGCAATTCGGAGAATGCGTAAGGCTTGGCGAGATAGTCGTCGCCGCCGGCCCTGAGGCCCTTGACCCGGTCGTCGACCTGCCCGAGCGCAGAGACAATCAACACCGGAGTCTCGCTCTTCTGGCCGCGCAACGCGCCGATCAGCGTCAGCCCGTCCATCTTCGGCAGCATCCGGTCGACGATGGCGACGTCATAGCCGCCTTCAAGGGCCATGTCGTAGCCGGTCACGCCGTCATGGGCGGCGTCGGCCACGTGACCCGCCTCACGAAAGGCCTTGATCAGATAGGCGGCGGCGTCGCGGTCGTCTTCGATGATGAGGATTCGCATGGAGCGACATATAACAAGACTGCGCCGCTTGGCCAAAAATGGGAGCGGCGGCAGGTCCCTGGGGGGCTGAATGGGACCT
>NZ_JBKQOT010000731.1:0-2764 GCF_052145395.1 Roseiarcus sp. | reverse complement strand
GACAGGTCGATCCCGTCGACGAGCTCGCCTCCCTGGCGACGGAATGCGCAAGGCTCGGCGCCGACTGGATCGGCCCGCGGCTCATCGAGCGCATCACGGCGGCGCTCGGCTGGCCGGACCCCGGACGCCTCTATCCGCTCCACGCGGCGCGACGCGCGTTGCTGCGCGCGCGCCTCGCCCTCTCGCATCTGCTCGACGCCGAGCCGCGACAGCCCGAGCGCTGGGCTCCGTTGGCGACGCGCTATCTGACGCTCGCAGAAGAGGCGCTCGACAGGCTCGATGCCGGATAGCTTCTGCTGGACGTGTAGTGCGCCAATCGTCGGCTTAGATGATCGACTCGTGCTCGAGCAGTTCATTGATCGATTCGCCCGCGTGACAGCGCTCGATCGCCGCCGCCAGCAGCGCGTCGATCGGTGCGATGCGCGCCCGTCCGCGCGCCGCCGCATCAGCCAATGCCTGTGGCGGCGGCAGGCTGTCGGTGACCCAGATCTCGTCGATCGCCTCGCTCGACAGCACGACCTCGCCTCCTCCGACGAACAGGCCGTGCGTTGCGACCGCGATCACCTCGGTGGCGCCGTGGGCGCGTGACGCTGCCGCCGCGCGCGCCATCGTCCCGCCCGTGCTGATCATGTCGTCAAGGATGATCGCGGTCCGACCCGCGACGTCGCCGCCGAACAGCTCGCCCGTCACCTTGCCAAGGCTGCGCGTCTTGTCGACAAGCGCCTTGCCGACCACCGCCCCGAGCGTCCGCTCGAGGGCCTGACGGAACAGCTCCACGCGTTTCTCTCCGCCGGGGTCGGGCGAGACGACCGAGACGCGCCGACCTGCCAGCCGACCCTTCAGGGCATGCGCGAAAAGGGCGTGGACGTCGAGATGCTCCGTCGCGCAGCGGAAGGCGTTCTGGAAGGCGGCGAGGTCATGCGCGGTGACGGTGACGACGCAGTCGACGCCGACCGCCTCAAGCATCTGCGCGAGATAGCGGGTGACCACCGGATCCCGCGGCTTCGTCTGCCGCTCCTTGCGCGCATAGCAGAGATAAGGGGCGACCAGCGTCACCCGGCGCGCCGCCGACTGCTTCAGCGCCCCGACGAAGAACAGGAGCTTGCACAGTTTGTCGTTGACGCTCTGACCCGGCGACGAGGTCAGGTTGGCGAACACAAAGACGTTCTGGTTGCGCACGCCCCGAAGCGGACGGATCTTGTGCTCGCCATCCTCAAAGTCCCGCTCCTCGTGCGGCGCGAGCTCCACGCCGAGCCGGTGGGCGACGGCGCCGGAGAGCGCCTGCGACCCGCCGAGCGCGAACAGGATTGGGCGGGCGTGATCGCCGATGGCGTGCGTGGGAAGCGGCCCGACCGTCGCCGGCCGGCGAGCCTGCCATGCGATCAGCGCGCCACAGACCCGTCCCTCGGGGCTGGCGACGGGGGCGGCGACGAGATCGATCGTCGACGAATCCTCGTCCGGCTCGCGGCTGGTGAACGAAGCCAGCACGGGCTCGCCCCGGTCGACTACGAGGTCGATGAGGCGTCGGAGCAGCGCGGCCCGACGGCGCCTAGGCGCCGCGCTCAGCCGCGCGCCCGGCGGGAGGGCGCCGATGAGACCGGGAAGATCGGCATCGTCGCGTTCGAGAGCGTAATCCCGCGGCTCAGCCGCGCGGACGAACACCGTAACGCTGGGCGCAAGGACCTCGCTGATCAGCGGCGCGACCCGGCCCGAGCGCGGCCGATCCCAGGCCGCGAGCGCCACAGCAAGTTTAGCTTCGCGCGGCCGCGGCGCGAAGTCCAGCCGATCGAACAGTCGCCGCATCGGAGCGCTGGTCAGCGCCAATGTCGTCATAGCCGCCTCCTTCGGCGCCGACGCCCGTCACGCGGCGCCGCGCGCCCGAAATGCATAGGAAGCTTCTGCCCAAGCTCGGGCGCGTCCTTGACATGCATCAAATCGCCCGAGGATTGGAGTGCCCAAAAGAAAAGGCCCCCTGGCCGCCGAGCGACGAATTCCAGAAGAGGCGTGGCGCGGTCGCGTCCGCCTACCGAATGTTTCCTTCTGCTCAACGGGGCCGCTATTGCTCCCGCGCAAGGAACGACCGCAGGTGACTTTGGTGCACGGATAGGGCCGTGGCGGTCTTTTAAGAGCGCCTGCTCCTCTTGCGTCATGTCGCCAAGCTTCAGGGCGCGCCCGATCTCCTTGGCGATCGCTTCGATCGCGGGCTTGGCCTTGGCGTACTCGACCGCGAGACGCTTGGCGGTCTCCTGGTTCCAAAGATCGCCGCCGACCTTCACCAGCTCGGGATCGATTCCCGCAACTTCGCCGCCGCCCCCGCCTTCTGCGGTCCACTCGCCGCCCTCTGGCGTGCCAGCCGGCTCCCGCGGCTCGCTGGGATCGAAAGCGTCCCCCGCTAGCGCTTCGAGCTTCGGCCCCCAGGCAGAATGAACCCGTTCCCAGAGGGCTCGAGCACCTTGAACCCCCGAGCCTTCAATGACTCGGGCGTACTCTTCTTGGGCGTCGGCGCGTCGCTCGGCGTCGGAGGCGTCGTCGCCTTTTTGGGATCCGATGAACTCTGCGTCGCCATATCGGGCCTCGACCGCGAGAAACAAAGTCCATGAACCGCGCCCCGCATGGCCGATAGAAGTCCGTTCGACGCTCGCATGAGGTCAATGCCATGAGAACGTCCGGCATGGCCGCGTCCGCGCCGAAGCGCTCCACGAGCCGTCGAGGCGATTAGCGCTCCGGCGCGCGCGCATCGCTGGCACCCCTGAGTATATTCCAC
>NZ_JBKQOT010000730.1:0-14492 GCF_052145395.1 Roseiarcus sp. | reverse complement strand
TGACGACGGGGCGCCGTCCAGACAAGACATGCCCTTCCGGGTCAGTCCCGGTACGTCACGAGAGCGCCAGGAGCGGCCTGTCGTGGCGCTCGCCGTTTGATCGCGGTGCTCTCCGGCCGCGCCCCGTGACTTTTCCTGACCGGCGCTTTCCGAACATATCAGTGTTCGCCTCCGGATTTGCGTCAAATCAATGCAAGCGTCCGGCGATCCTCCATGGTGGCTCGCGCGGCGGGCTTTTCCAGGCTCGGCAACCGGAGGCGAACAGTCATGACCGCGACCGACGAGTACTATAAAGGCAAGGTCGCCGTGGTGACCGGCGCGGCGTCCGGGATCGGCCTCGCGTTGGCCGAGACGATGCTCTCCTACGGCGCGAGCAAGGTCGTTCTCGCCGACTTCAACAAAGATACTCTCGATCGCGAAACCGCACGGCTCGAGAAGGCCTATCCGGGAAAGACGCTCGGGGTTCCTTGCGACGTCACAAAGGAAGCCGACGTCCAGGCGATGATCGCCAAGGCCGCCGCATCCGGCGGCGAACGCATTGACCTCCTCTTCAACAATGCCGGGGCCGGCTTCGGGGGCAACTTCGACAAAGAGTCGAACGAGGACTGGGCGAAGGCCTTCGCGCTCAACTTCTATGGCGCGCTCTATGGCGTCCGCGCGGTGCTTCCGATCATGCGCAAACAGGGGGGGCGGGCACATCGTCGACACCATTTCCGGCATTGCATTCGTGCCGATGCCGTTCCAGACGATGTACAGCGCCACGAAGGCGGCGCTGAACGGGCTTTCGCTCGCCCTCCGCTACGAATTGTGGGACGAAAACATCCGGGTGACTTCGACGACGCCGGGCACGGTCGCCACCGCGATCTTTCCCAAGGACCGGCCGCCGCCGGCCTACGCGCAGACAGCGGAGCAATCCGCGAGCGTCATCCTCGCGGGGGTTGCGAGGAATGAGCGGCTCGTCCTCGGCGACCAACAAGACGTTTCGGCTGCGAAGCATTGTTTCGACCCGAATGCGGCCGCTCAGTTCGACGACCATCTGCTGGCCGTCGCTCGAAAGAGGCGAAAGGGCGAGATGGCGTTCTGACGAGCCGTGAGGGGAGCTTCCAGAATGTCCAACGCCCTCGTATCAACCGTCTCGATAGCGGTGTTCGCGCTCGTCCTTGGCGCGGGGCGACTCGGCCTCTGGGCGCACGGGAAGCTGCCCGACGAACAGAAGAACGACAGCGCGCGCGTCGTCGTCGGGCAGGTTCTTGGCGTGGTCAGCATGCTGCTCTCCGTGGCGCTAGGCATCCTCGTCGGCCAGAGCTACGCCTTTTTTCAGACGCAGCGGACGGAGTTGGAGACCTTATCGGCTCAGTTGGTCATGCTTGACCTGGCGCTCGCCCAATTCGGCCCGGAGACCAAGCCTGGGCGAGACAAGCTCAAGGAGGGGTTCCAAGCGACCTACGAGACCTGGTGGGGCAGCGGCGGCGATATCGGGCGACAGGCTTCGATGGCAGCCGCTATCGCCGAGATCAAGAGCGGCAAGGCTTACTTCGCCGGCCTCAAGGCGGAGACCGAGGAGCAGAAGCGGGCGGTCGCCTCGGCCGAGGCGCTGGCGGGACAGATCTGGCAGTCGAGCATTCTGATCCGAGCTCAAACGGCGAGCCCCCCGGTCGGCGCGGGCGTGCTGGTCGTGCTGACGATCTGGGCGGTCGTTCTGTTCTTCGGCATGGGGCTGTTCGCAAGATCGAACGCCCTTTTGCTCTCCGCCATGTCCTCCGGCGCGCTCTGCGTGGCGCTGGCGATCTTCCTCGTCCTGGAACTCGGCCAGCCGTACACGGGTGTGTTCCGCCTTCCCGGCGAGGCGTGGCGTATGGCTTTGGAGACCATCGACAGGTAGGCGCCTCGAACGGCCGCGCATGTCTCGCGCGACCTTAAGTCAGGCCGACACTGTAGACACAGGGACTCCCGCTTCGGGCGGAGACCGCGCCTAGAGGCAAGGCCCGCTTACCTGCCCACTTGCGCCGTTCGCGGTCGCGATCTGCTACGTCCGCAATTTGTCGATACGCGACGTTCAATCCGTCGCGACGAACTCCCGCTTCGGCTCAGCGGCCCCTGCGGATTTCCGGCTACGGGAACATAATGTTTCGGAAAACCGGACCCACCGATATCCTGAAATTATGATCGTCCAAAACGAACCCTTCCCCAGTCCGCGCAGCCGCAGCGCTCGGCCGCCGACCGACGGCCGCCTCGCGAAAAGAGGCAAGGATCGACCGCAACCCCTTGTAAAGGCTTGAAACGGCAATGAGAGGATCTTGTCGGGAGTTGGCGTGGATTTGGGCTCGGCGCCCGTTTCGCTTGGGCCGGCCGCCCGTTCCGTTTGGGGTGAAGGCCCGCCGAGGGACGGCGCCCTGCATCCCAAAGTCCATGCGGATCGCGCGCGAAATGTGATTTCTGACAAAGTGACCGATTTTGGCGCCCAAGTCCCTGGAATCGCTGGCGGGGCGCCAGAACGGCGGCCGGACGGCGCCGCTCAGCGCTCAACGGTCGCCGGTTGCAGGACCGCAGCCAGCCTGCGGCGCTTCTCCCGGTTGCGCTTGGGCGCAATGAGAAACGTCGCGTTGGGCGGCTCTTTCAAAAACTTGTGCGCCTCGGCCTCGACGATCTGGTCGGCCTTGGTCACGCGGGCGCGCAGGTGCCTCAGTTCGAGCAGCGACTGGATCAGGAAGATCTCGACGATCCGGCCGACGTCCGCCGTGTCCTCGAACACGTTCCAGGCGAAGGCGCCGTCGCGCTTGCGCTCGAACCCGATCTCCTGCATCGCCTCGAGGAAAGGCGCCCGGTCCGCGGGATCGACCCGGTATTCGATCGACACCAGAACCGGCCCCTGATCGTCGTCGACGGGCTGGGCGAAGGTCCGGTCCCGCCAGTGGAGCGACGGCGTGAGGTCCAGCGCCGCGGCGGTCTGCAGCTTGCGGCTCGAGGTCGCGAGCATTCCGATCAGCGCCCCGGCGGCGGCGATCATGAGCGTCGTCGGCAGGCCTTCGGCGCTGGCGACCTTGCCCCAGAGCGCGCTTCCCAACGTCATCGCCCCGAAATAGGCGGTGAGCAGAATCGCGAGGCCCCGTCCGCGCACCCAGTCCGGGAGCGCCACCTGGGCGGAGACGAACAGCGTGGTCATCATGACGGTCCAGCACGCGCCGGCGACGAGACTCGCCGCCATCGCGAGCGCGGACGCCGTCGCCCCGGCGTACATGACGAGCGCGGCGATCGTCCCGACCGAGGCCATGGCCGCGAGGCCGTCCGGCCCAAGGCGCTCCTTCAGCCAGTTCAGGGCCACCGACCCGAGAATGGAGCCCAATCCGATCATGCCGAGCAGCGCGCCGTAAAGAGCCGCGCCGTTGTGCATCTGGCTCCGCGCGATCAGGGGCAGCAGCGCCCAGTAGGCGCTCCCGAACAGGAAGAACGCGACGGCGCGGATGAGGGTTGAGTCCATGTCCCGGTTGTGGCGGACGTAACGCAAGCCGGTGCGCACGGCGCTCGTGAAGCGCTCGGCCGGCAACGTCTCCTTGACCCGGCGCGGCGCATGCCACCAGACGACGGCCGCGGCGATCGCCAGATTGCCCGCGACATAGCACCAGAACGGAACGTCGATGCTCCACGCCGCAATGGCGAATCCGCCGACCGCCGGGCCGATCGCGCGGCTCACGCTGTAGCTCGCATTGTTGATCGCGATGGCGCTGTCGAGATCGTCCTTGGGCACCAGCTTCGGCGTGACCAACTGCCAGACGGGCGCCGCAATCGCGCCGCCGACGCCGAGGGCGAAGGTGGTCAAGAGCAGGTTCGTCGGCGTCGCGAGCCCCGCGCTCACGACCACGGCGAAGGCGATCGAGATCAGCGCGACCGCAGCCTGCGCGCCGAAGAGAAGGCGGCGCGCATCGACGATGTCGGCCAGGGCGCCGGCCGGCAACGTCAGCAGGAACATCGGCAGCATGGTCGCGACCTGAACCGCCGAAACCATCATCGGATCGGGATTGAGGCTGGTCATCAGCCAGCTCATCGAGGTGTCGAACATCGCGATTCCGACGTTCGACACGGAGCTTGCGATCAGAATGACGGTGAACGCCAGGTTGCCGAACACGCCCCATCGCGATCGCTCGCCCGGCGACGGCGCCGCGTTGTCCGCATTGACGGTGGACTGACTGGTCAAGCGGCGCTCCGCCCGTTCGGCCGCGATGGGCCTTGACAGCGGCCGCAGAGGGACATGGCAGCCCATCGCGCCCTTTTCAAGCCGTATCGCGCGCCCCCGCGAACCGGACGTCGAGGGAAGCGCCCCCTGATTTCGCGACCGGAACGTCTGGCGAGCCGACCCCCGCGCGGCTATAATTCCGGCTGGACCGGGCAGCGGGCGACTTCGACGGCCG
The DNA here is from genome assembly GCF_052145395.1 of Roseiarcus sp. Classification (NCBI taxonomy): domain Bacteria; kingdom Pseudomonadati; phylum Pseudomonadota; class Alphaproteobacteria; order Hyphomicrobiales; family Roseiarcaceae; genus Roseiarcus; species Roseiarcus sp. The sequence continues at coordinate 10,086 of NZ_JBKQOT010000730.1, read as the reverse complement.
CCGCCATGGGCGCTCCCGGGCCGCGCCCCAGCGGAAAGGCGGGGAAGCATGATCGCACCCGCCGCCGAACCCCGCGACCGAGAGGACAGTTTGACCCTCCGCACAGTCATGGTTTGCATGCGTGTCGGGCGCCCGAACGCGGAGCTGCTGTCGGTCGCAGCCGACGTCGCGGGGCGGTTCGCATCGCGGGTCATCGGCGTCGCGGCCCGGCAGGTTTCCACCCCGGCGTATGTCCGGGGTTCGGGTCCGGTCGAGCCGCACGACTATGAATCCCGCAAGTTCAGCGAGCAAGCGGCGGCGGCCGAGAAGGAATTCCGCGCCGCGATGTCCTCGGTCGAGACGCTCGAGTGGCGCATGCAGATGACCTCCGGGCCGGCGTGCGGGTACGTCGCCGACGAAGCGCGGTCAGCCGACCTGGTCATCGCCCCGATCGACATCCGCGACCGGGCTTTCTTTCCGTCCGGACAAGCCGAGGTCGGGGACCTCTTGATGCGTCTCGGACGGCCGGTCATGACGGCCCCGGCCGGCGTGGCCGGCTTCAAGTTCAGGCAGGCCCTGGTCTGCTCCAAGGATGTGCGGGAAGCGCGCCGGGCTTTGGCCGACTCCCTTCCCTTCCTTCAGGCGATGCAGCGCGTGAACGTGGTCGAGGTCGCGGAAGCCGGAACCGCCGAGGACGTCGGGCGCCGGCTCAACGACGTCAAGGCCTGGCTCGCTCGGCACGGCGTCGATGCGGCTTGCGACGTTTTGCCCATCAAAGCCGGCGCCGCCTTTGAGCTCGCGGCGCTCGCCAGCGACCTGAAAGCCGACCTGATCGTCGCCGGCGCGTTCGGCCACAGCCGTCTGCGCGAATGGGCGTTCGGCGGCGTGACCCGGGACCTCATCCTGCGCGGCGACCGCTGCGTGCTGTCGTCGCACTAAGGGTCAAAGTCAAACGCTCGGCGCCCGGCTGGAATGGCAGGAGCGCGCAAGGAGTGGCCGATTGCCTACGGCTTGGCGAATCGGCCAAATCGGGCCCATCGCGGAGGTTTCATAGACTCGACCAACCGACGTTCCTCCGGTCTGCCCTCGGTTTGCGAGCCCTCCCGTGACCTTATGGGAGCGGTTATCAGGATTTCTCAGGTTCCCATGATTTCCTTGTGCGCATGATCTGGTCTCCGACCCCGGCGGCCCGCCGTCGACTCGCCGTATCGGCGACGTCAGTGTCGCTTTCGGCCATCTGCGCGGCCTCGGCGCGCGCAACGAGGTTTATTTCGTGGCCCAAGACAGACCCTGCGCACTCGCTGTCTACGCTTAGCCCAGAGCGCTACCGACCTGGACCCAAGACTCGCTGCGAGGCCTCCGGCGCGGAGCTGCTTCGGTCGAGCTTTCATCCACTCGAGATCATGAGCTTCTCCTGTCGCACCCAGGTTTTGGCCACTAGACGGGCGCGGTCCGGAGGAGCAAAGAGCGGCGCATGGAGACGCCCGTCCCGGAGACGCCCGCCGCCGAAAAAGACCGTTGGCTCGGCGCATTCGCGCACCTGCCGTTCGCCGTCGTCTGGATCGCGAGCGCCGTCGCGCTGGTCGGGATCTCGATGTACGACACCGCGTCGGGGTGGCTCATGACCACCCTCGACCTCAACCCGTTCGACGTGTCGCTGGTCCACGCGGCGACCAATCTGCCGATGTTCCTGTTTACGCTCCCGGCGGGAGCGCTGGCGGACATCGTCGATCCCCGCAGGTTGATCCTCTACATCTCCTGCGGAATCGCCGTGCTGATCGTCATGTTCGCCGGCCTCGTGTCCCTGGATCTGGCGTCGCCTGTCTCCCTGTTGCTGACGACGTTCCTTCTCAGCGCGGCATGGTCGGTGAATTCGCCGGCATGGCTTGCGATTCTGCCGTCGCTGGTTCCGCGATCCGAATTGCCCGGCGCGATCGCCGCCAACGGCGTCGCCTACAATCTGAGCCGAACCGTCGGACCCATGCTCGGCGGATTCGCCATCGTGCATTACGGCCTCTCGGCCCCGTACTGGGCGTTCGCGGTCGCCAATGTCATTGTGGTCGCCGCTTTGCTCTGGTGGCGCGCCCCGCCGAAGGAAACCGCATCCCTGCCCGCCGAGCGCCTGAGCGGCGCTGTCCGGACCGGACTGCGGCACGCCGTCAACAGCCGGTACTTCCGCTCGACTTTGGTGCGCACGGTTGCGGTTTACCCGTTCGCCGCCGCCTACTGGGGGCTCATGCCGCTGATCGCGCGCGGCTCCGGCGAAGGCGCCGAGCATTATGGCCTGCTCCTCAGCATCATCAGCGCCGGGGCGCTCCTGGCCTCGTTCGCGCATCGCACCTTGCGCCAGTTCATCAATCTCGACTGGATGACGGCGCTGGGATCGGTCGGCACGGCCGTGGCGCTCGCCCTGTTCGCCTCCTTTCGCGCTTTTCCCGTCCTTCTCGGCGCTTGTTTCCTCGCCGGCGCCGCCTGGGTTCTGGTTCTGACGAGCCTCTATGTCTCGGCCCAGAACGTGCTGCCGCAATGGGTTCGCGGTCGCGGATTGGCGATCTTCCTTACGGTCATCTTTGGCGTGGTCGCGGTCAGCAGCGCGGCGTGGGGCCAGGTTGCCGCCGAAATCGGATTGGACCGGGCGCTTCTCGCGGCGTCGGCCGGCGCGCTCCTCGCCATCCCGCTGACCTGGTCCTGGGAGCTTCACGACGCCGAGGCCATCGATCTCACGCCGTCCCTCCACTACAGGCGGCCACAGGCGGTCGAGGACATCGCGGACGACCGCGGGCCGGTTCTGGTCAAGATCGAGTACTGGATCGATCCTAAGGATCGCGAGCGCTTTTTGCGCGCCATCGACGATCTGGGCGAGCAGCGCCGCCGCGACGGCGCGTTCGCCTGGGGCATGTTCGAGGACATGGCCGAATTCGGCCGCTTCGAGGAAGCCTACTTGATCGAATCGTGGCTTGAGCTCATGCACTTCCGCGAGCGCGTCACCAAGGAAGACCGCGTGATCGAGGACGAAATCCGAGAGATGCTGACCGGGCCGCCACATATCGAGTTTCTTGTCTCCGCGGAGCGCGCGCCCCGGCGAAATGGGCGGCGCGGCGCGGCTGGCGGAGCGTGACCGGTTGCGCGTTCTCGTCGTTTACGCCCATCCCCTCGAAACGAGCTTCATCGCAGCGGTCCACGTCCGGATCGTCGACGCGCTGCGTGCGGCCGGGCACGAGGTCGACGACCTCGACCTCTACGCGGAGAGGTTCGATCCGGTGCTGTCGCCCGAGCAGATGCGCAGCTACGTCGACCCGTCCAAGAACACGCGGGAGGTCGAGCCGTATGTCGAGCGGCTCAGCGCAGCCGAAGCGCTGGTCCTCGTTTTCCCCGTCTGGTTCGACGGTCTGCCGGCAATCATGCAAGGCTACTTTCAGAGGGTGTTCGTTCCGGGGGTCGCGACCGTCATCGACGCGAACGGCCTCTTCCACCCAAACCTCTGGAACTTGAAGCGTCTGGCGGCGGTGTGCGCCTACGGCGAAAGCCGGTCCGCGGTTGCGAAAAAGCTCGACCCGCCGCGCCGCTTCGTGCGCGACAACATCGGCGTTTTGATCGATCCCGATGGACGCCTCGACTATCACGCGCTCTACGACATGAACTTTTCCAAAGCGCCGCGGCGCGCCGCTTTTCTCAGGTCGGTCGAGCGCGCGTTTTCGGCTTGGTGAGGCTCACGGCGGCAGCTCGGCCGCGTCGATCGCGATTCCCGCCGAAAGGTCCCGCCGCGACGCGTCGAAGCCCGCGCTCAGGCTGTACGCGCCCCGCGCGATCCGCCACCGGCGCGCGCCCTCGTCGAACGTGGCGAGCAGCCTGGGATCGATGTCGACCTCGACGTTGCGGGTTTCGCCTGGCGCGATCTCCACCCGACTCCAGCCTACCAGCCGAAGGGCGACCCCGCTGCCGGCCGGGCCGGTCACGTAGAGCTGCGGGACGGCCGCCCCCGGCCTCGCGCCCGTGTTGGTCACGGCGATCGCCGCGGTCACGCGCGCGCCCTCGACCCGCGCCGTGAGGTCCGCGAGGCGGAAGGTCGTGTAGGACAGCCCGAATCCGAAGGGAAACAGCGGGCGGACGCCGCGCTCGTCGTACCATTTGTACCCAGCCGAAGCGCCCTCAGGATAGCTTACGGGAGGGGGATCGTCGCGCGCGCCCCGCCCGGCCGAGCGGCTCGAAGCGCTGGCGATCGAGCCCGGGAGTTGCGCTTCGCCGGCCGGAAAGGTCACGGGAAGCCGGCCCGAGGGATCGGCGAGGCCGACGAGAACATCGGCGATCGCCTCGCCGCCTTCCTGGCCCGGATACCAAGCCTCGAGCACGGCGGCGGTCCGATCGAGCCAGGGCATGAGGACGGGCCCGCCCGTCTCGAGGACGACAATCGTGCGCGGATTGGCTCGGGCGACGCGTTCGACCAGCCGGTCCTGCCCGTTCGGCAAGGCGAGATTAGGCGCATCGGCGCCCTCGCTCAGATACTGATCGACGAACAGAACGACCGCGTCGGCGCCGGCGGCCTTCCCCGCCGCGCGCTCGGCGTCGAGGCCGTCGTCGTTATCGATCTCGGCCGCCGGAAGGCGCCGGCGCAGCGCCTCGAGCGGCGACGAGGGATCGAACACCATCGCCCGGTTTGCCCCCTCCAGCTCCTTGAGCGCAATCCCGCCGCGCGGGATCACCTGCGACGACCCGCCTCCCGAAGGGACGCCCCGGTCGGCATGAGCCCCGACGACCAGCACGCGGCGGAGGGTGGCCGGCAGCGGCAGGACGCCGTCATTGCGCAACAGGACGGCGCCCTCCTGCTCGATCCGGCGCGCCGTGGCGGCCACGGCTTTGGGATCGAAGGCTTGGGTCTTCGCCGGGTCGTCGGCGAGGCCGCAGGCGAAGATCGAGACGAGGATGCGTCCCGCCATTCCGTCGAGCCGCGATTGCGGAACCCGGCCGGCGGCGATCGCCTGGCCAAGGGCCGCGAAGTAACGCCGCGAATCCGCCTGCTCTCCCGACTCCTGGTCGAGTCCCGCCATCGCCGCGCGGGCGGTCGAATGGACCGCGCCCCAGTCGGAGAGGACGAACCCCTGATAGGCCCAGTCGCCCTTCAAGACATCGTTCAAAAGCCAGGGGTTCTCGCAAGCATAGTCGCCGTTGAGCCGGTTGTAGGCGCACATCACCGCCCCCGGCCGGCCCCGCTCGATCGCGATCTCGAAAGCCAGCAGGTCGGACTCCCGCGCGGTCGCCTTGTCGATCCGCACGTCGAGCCTTTTTCGGTCCGTCTCCTGATCGTTGAGGGCGAAATGCTTGACGGTCGAGAGAACGCCGCGGCTTTCAGCGCCCTCGATCGCGGCGCCCGCCATCAGGCCGGTGAGCAGGGGGTCTTCGGAGAAGTACTCAAAAGTCCTCCCGCCGCGCGGGTCGCGGATCAGGTTCGCCGTTCCGCCGAGGAGGACGTTGAAGCCCTTGGCTCGCGCCTCCGCGCCGACGCTCTCCCCCTGCCGGCGCGCCAAGGCGAGGTCCCAGGTCGAGGCCAACGCGAGATTCGACGGCATCGCCGTCGCCGTGTCGCCGCGGCGGATGTCGCCCGGATTGGCGACGCCGAGCTCCGCGTCGGTCTGCTGCAAGGCCGGAATTCCAAGCCGGGGGACGCCCGGCACGTAGCCCGCCGACCCGACCGACCCCTCGGGCTTGGGGCGCCCGCCCCAGGGCGCGCCGAGGACGCCGTGAACGAGCGACAGCTTTTCGCTCTGCGACAGGGCGCCCAGCATCTGCGCGGCGCGCTCTTCCGCCGCCCCCGGGCGGGCGCCGCAAGGCTCGGCAGCGAACGCGGCGGGCCCGGCGACGAGCGCGGCGGCGAGCGGGAAAGCCGCAAGCGGCAGCCGCATTATCGTCGCAGGCGCGCGGCGCCGCGACTTCAATTCCGCGGGCTCGCCCGACCGACGGAAGGTCGCGCAGGGATTTTTTCGCACGGCCGATTTCAAAGCCTCAGGCGCGAAATTTGCAAGACCGCAGCGAGTCGAGTGATGGAAGCGGAGGCTCCGGACCCATTCTTGCGGCAGCGCCGGATAACTCACAAGCGCGGAGTCGAGTTCCCCGCGCCCTTTCCCCCGAGAGCGGCGCCACAGGCGGAGCCGCGCGCCTCCCAGCAAAAACAGAATCCGCAAAGATTCAGTCGGACTGGCGCGTCGACCCAAGGGCGATGAGCGCGGGCGCGCCCTCAGCGATAGGGCGAGATCGGCGACTCGCCGTCGTTCATGGCGCCGAAGTCGGGAACGTCCGGCTCGCCGCCGGACGCATAGGCGAAAGCCGGCGCCGCCTGCAGTTGCGCCAGCGTCGCGGTCACCCCCGCCTTGTCGGGATGGCCCTGCGCGGCTTCGGCGACCTCGACTCGCGTGGGCGGCTTCGCGCCTGACGGCGGCTTTTCGGCTGCGCTCGCCGAGGCTTCGATCAGGGACGCGGGGCGTTCGTTCATGCGCCACTGCATCGCGGAAAACGGAACGGCGACACTTTTCCCGCCGACGCCAAGAATCCCGCCGACGCGGATGACGACGGTCTGAACGTACCCGTCGTGGTCCATCAGCACGTCCTCAACCTTGCCGACCGGCTTGCCGTTGGCGTCGAAGACATCGACTCCGATGAGGAGCGGCGCGCGCCACTGCGTCAGCTTCTGATGCGCCTTGAAATGCGGCGGCGGCGCCACGGACACGAGCGGCGACGGCGCGTCGCCGTCGGCCGCAGGCGCGACCCTCGGACTGAGCGCGTAGGACCCTGCGAGCGCCGAGCCGACCAGGAGACCGAATACGGCGATCCGGCCAGCCGAGTGCGCCGTCGTGAGTCTGAAGGAATGCATGGCCGCCCGATTCCAAAAAGTCGCGCGATGTGTCCGCGACGCGGATCGCGGGCCCGGCGAATGGCCGACATGTAAAGCCGAGCTTCAGGCGAGACTTTGTCGAACACGCCCTTCCCCGATTCACATTGCCTTGAGCGGCGGCGCCTGTCGCGATCGGCTCGCGGTGGGCATCGCGTTCGAGCACGGCCTCTTCAGCGCCGCGACCCAGACGATCGGCTGGATGCTCGTCTTCTTCGTCGCGTCCACCGCGGCGAGTTCGGCGTACTTGACCGTCAGCGAGACCTTTCCCATCGAGATCCGCGCGCTGACGATCGCCTCTTCTACGCCATCGGGACGGCGCTCGGGGGCGTCGCCGCCCCGGCGATCTTCGGCAGGCTGATCGAGAGCGGCTCCCGCGAGAGCGTCTTCAGCGGCTACGCGTTCGCCGCCGTCCTCATGCGGGCCGCGGCGGCGGTCGGTGCTGTTTGCCCAGCCCGCGGAGCGCAAGCCGCTCGAGCAGGTGGCGCGGCCGTTGTCGGCCGAGTGAGCCGCAGAAGGACCCGACCCGTCCGACCGAATTTTTTGGTCAAAATTGATTTCCATCAATTCAAGAGACACGCAAGTTGTAAACACTGCAGACAACAGGCAATTTTAAGTTGTTTCGTCATGCCGCTCCGGGTTGCGCTGGGTTCGCTCGCCATCTTGGCTTTGGTCGCTTCCGTCGCAAACAGCAACGGGCAGCCCATCGGGGAGGGCGGCCTTTCGTACGCCTTTCGCGATGATTTGTGGGTGGGGGGGCGACCGACCGGTTCTCAAGTCTTGACGCCGCGGCTCGACAGAGCGTCGCTCTGCGCGCTGAGAGCTCGGGTGCGATCGTGCGTCACAATCATTTATCGTGACGAAAGGCTGGGCTCGAACACGTCAGACACGCCGGCCAACGGATTCGTGGACCTGACGGGACATGTGACTGGCGTGAGCGGGATGATTGTCGTCGAGCACAGCGACGACGACGCCTTTGCGATGATTTCCGGCGACGTTTCGCAGTGGTCGGTCATCGGCGAAAAAGTCTTGGACGAGAATGGAACCCATTCGTGGGAGCTGCTTGTCCCGGATGCATCGCCACACGCCCGCTGGGTGCCGATTCGCAGCTACCGTTTCGAGGCTTACGGGCCTACCCAACCATCCTCGGGGGCGATTCCCGAGCCTTCGACCTGGGCGATGATGCTTGTCGGCCTGGCGGGCCTTGGGATTGCACATTGCTGGGCCTTGAACGGATTGCCGCTTCGACGAATCGCGATTTGTCGACGCGATTCGTGACCGCGTCGCCGCGCTCCATTGTCGCCGCGCTCGCTGATCGCGCGGCCGCGCTCGAGCCAAGCGCGGCTACAGGGCCGCGGCTTTCGCCGTCGCTAAGCCTGCGGCCGGACCTCTGGTCTCCGCGCGCTGCGGCCGGGATGGCGGTCGCCTCGCGGGGCCTCGTGAGGCCGCGCGCCGTTCAGCGCCCGATCGTCGCGCGGCTGAGCCTGGCGCTGCGGGCGCTGGGGCCCCCGATCGGCCTGCGCGCCCGCGCTCCGCGGACCAGGCCGAACCGCCTGCCGCTCGTCGCCGCGGGCGCCGGGGCTGCGGCGGTCGGTAAAGGCCAAAGTCTGCCGGGTCAGCTTCTCGATCTGGCGCAGCAGCGGCCGCTCGCCGTTGTCGCAGAGCGAGATGGCGCGGCCCGAGGCGCCGGCGCGCGCGGTGCGACCGATGCGATGGACATAGGCCTCCGGCACCTCCGGCAGCTCGAAATTCACCACATGGCTCACGGCGTCGACGTCGATGCCGCGCGCGGCGATGTCGGTGGCGACGAGAATGCGGGTCGCGCCGCTTTTGAAGTTGTCGAGCGCGCGGACGCGCTGGTTCTGGCTCTTGTTGCCGTGGATCGCCTGCGCCCCGATGCCGGCGGCGTCGAGGTGCTGCGCCACGCGGTCCGCCCCGCGCTTGGTGCGGGTGAAGACGAGCGCGCGAGAAACGTCGGCGTTGCGCATGAGTTCCACCAGCACGTCCCGCTTGGCGGCGCCGTCGACAAAGAACACGTGCTGATCGACGCGATCGACGGTTGTGGCCGCCGGCGTGACGCGGACCTCCACCGGATCTTTGAGCATGTCGTCGGCGAGACCGGCGATCTCTTTCGGCATGGTGGCGGAGAAGAGCAGCGTCTGGCGCGCCTTCGGCAGTTTGGCGACGATCCGTCGGATCGGCACAATAAAGCCGAGGTCGAGCATGTGGTCGGCCTCGTCGAGCACCAGAACCTCGGTCGCGCCGAGGTTCAGCTTGCCGCTCCCCATGTGATCGAGCAGCCGGCCGGGCGTGGCGACGAGCACGTCGAGGCCGCGCGCAAGAAGGTCGATCTGCGGGCGCGCCGACACGCCGCCGACCACGACGGCCACGCTGAGGGCGGGCTTGAGGAAACGGGCGTAGGCGCGGAAGCTGTCGCCGATCTGCGCCGCGAGCTCGCGGGTTGGCGCGAGAATGAGCGTGCGGGCGGTGAACGGCGCCGGCCGGCGGCGGTCGGCGATCAGCCGGGCGAGGATCGGCAGCGCGAACGCCGCCGTCTTGCCGGTGCCGGTCTGGGCGATGCCGAGCAGATCGCGCCCTTTGAGGAGATGCGGAACGGCCTCGGCCTGGATCGGCGTGGGGGTCTGATAGCCTTCGCGGTCGAGGGCGCGAAGCAGCGTCTCGGGGAGTCCGAGATCGGAAAATTTGGTCACTGAGGTCTTTCGTCAAGAAGGATCGCGCGCCGGCGCCTTGCAGGGCGCGGCCGGTCGATCCGGAAATTGGGAGACTGGCCCCGCGTAACGGGCCGTCAATCGAAGGGGTCGGAGGCTCGACAGCGCTTCGGTCGCCTTATTCGGGCAAGGACCGATCTACGCGACTGGAGCGCCTCATGCTGCGGCGCAGAGAGGGTCTATTACACGCTGCGCCGCCGCTGGTCAACCCGTTCCGCGCCTTTCTGTCGCCGTCATCCGAGCGCCGGTTCTCGATCGGCGCCGACCTCCCGAGCCTCGACGGACGGGTCGAGCGCGTGAAGACACGGGAGGAGAAGCCGTTCGACGCCGCACGAAAGGTCGTATCCGCAATCCCTGGGACGTTCATAAATCATGGCTCAATTAGCGTTCAATCGGCATAGCCGCTCTGATCCGGCGGTCAGCACCGCTTTCCGGTGGCGCCATCGCTTCTCTCAGGTCGTCAACCTCCACATGCCTCGCCCGACAGGCCCGGTGCTC
>NZ_JBKQOT010000729.1:0-11684 GCF_052145395.1 Roseiarcus sp. | reverse complement strand
ACGGCTACACCGTCTACACCTTGCGCGAGCCGCATGGGGTGACCGGCCATATCGTGCCGTGGAACTATCCGATGCAGATCGCCGGCCGCACGGTCGGCGCGGCGCTGGCGATGGGCAACGCCTGCGTGTTGAAGCCGGCGGAGGAAGCCTGCCTCACTTCGCTCGCGCTCGCCGATCTCGCCCGCGAGGCGGGCTTTCCGGACGGCGTCCTCAACGTCGTGCCCGGCCTCGGCGAGGAGGCGGGCGCGGCGCTCGCCGCCCATCCCGGCGTCCGTCATCTGTCGTTCACCGGATCGGTCGCCGTTGGAGCGCTGGTCCAGGCGGCCGCCGCCCGGCATGTCGCGCCGGTGACGCTGGAGCTCGGCGGGAAATCGCCGCAGCTCGTGTTCGCCGACGCCGATCTCGACCGCGCCCTCCCGTTCCTGGTCAATGCCGGGATCCAGAACGCCGGCCAGACCTGCTCGGCGGCCTCCCGCATTCTGGTTGAGCGCTCGCGCTACCCCGAAGTCGTCGAACGGATGGCCGAACGCTACGGCGCTTTGCGGGTCGGGCCGGCCGACGCCGACCTCGATGTCGGTCCGCTGATCTCCGCCCGACAGAAGACGGTCGTCGAGGGTTTTGTCGCCGCCAGCGCCGACCTGCAAATCGCGGCGAGAGGAAGAATCGTCGCGGACGCGCCGACCGGCGGCCACTATGTCGCGCCGGTCCTGTTCGCGGACGTCCCCCGGGACCACCGCCTTGCGCAGGACGAGATTTTTGGCCCCGTCCAGGTCGTCATCCCGTTCGAAGATGAGGCGGATGCGGTCTCGATCGCCAACGGAACAGGTTACGGGCTGGTCGCGGGCGTGTGGACGGGGGACGGGGGGCGACAGATGCGGCTCGTCAGGGCGTTGCGCGCCGGGCAGGTGTTCCTCAATAATTATGGAGCGGGTGGCGGAGTCGAACTGCCATTTGGCGGCGTCGGCAAGTCCGGCCATGGACGCGAGAAGGGTTTCGAGGCGCTGTACGGCTTCTCGGCGCTAAAAACCGTCGCAGCCTGGCACGGGTGACCGACATCATGCTTTCGCGCAAGTGGGCCCCGGCGTGTGCGGCGCTTATCCTGTCCGGCTGCGCGCTCGCGCCGGAATCGAAAACCTTTTATCTTTCCCGTGAAGACTGGACCGGGATCGCCCTTTCGGCGCGAGGAAAGCTGACGGTCGCCGACTCGGTCGCCGGCGCTGGTCCGAACACGATCACGATTTACGAAATCGGCGCGCTCGGAACGGCGCCGCGCGAGCGTTTGGATCGCATTCGGACTCAGGACGGGCGGGCTCGGGCGCTGACGGCCGCGCGGGAGCATCGCGGCGTCGCGCCCGCAAACATTGCGATCGAAGCGCGTGCGGCGGACGCCCCGGAGCCCCTGTGGCCGCCGCCGAAACCGCTTCTCGTCGTTGTCCGTTATTGAGATGGAATAAAGACCATGTCCCAAATTGTCGCGGTACTCAACGGGCCGAACCTCAACCTGCTCGGCAAGCGCCAACCGGAAATCTATGGCCGCGAGACGCTGGCCGACGTCGAAGCCGATTGCCGCCGAGTCGGCGCCGGGCTTGGGCTCGAAATCGAATTCCGGCAGAGCAACCGCGAATATGAGATCATCGACTGGATTCACGACGCGCGCGGGCGGACCGCCGGGATCGTCATCAATCCAGCCGCTTTCACCCATACGTCGGTCGCGATCCTTGACGCCCTGCACGCCTTCGAGGGGCCGATCATCGAGGTGCACATCTCGAACGTGCACAAGCGCGAAGAATTCCGCCATCACTCCTACGTGTCCGCCGTCGCCTCCGGCGTCATCGTGGGGTGTGGAACCCAAGGCTATGCGCTGGCGCTCCAGCGAATCGCGACTTTGATCGGGACGAAGGAGGGAGCCTAAAAAGATGCGGCGCTCCAAGCCGGAGCGCCGAAAAGCTTTCTCGGAAGATCGGTCGGCGAGGGTTCTGGGAGCCCATGCGCCCTCGCCGCCTCATGCAGGCGTTACGCCGCCTCTTCGATTTCCGGGTCGGGAACCTCCGCCGCCGCGGCTTTCGGCTGCCGGCTTTGGGTCTTCTGAAGCTGCGCTTCGATCGCCTTCAAAGCGTCGATTTCATTCGACTTCTGAACGGCGGCGATCTCACGAACCATTCTATCGAGCGCGGCCTCATACAACTGGCGCTCCGAATACGACTGCTCGGGCTGCGCTTCGGACCGGTAAAGGTCCCGGACCACTTCCGCAATCGCGGTGATGTCCCCGGAGTTGATCTTGGTCTCGTACTCCTGCGCCCGTCGCGACCACATCGTCCGTTTGATGCGCGCCCGGCCGCTCAGGATGTCCAAAGACCGTTTTGCGGTCTCCGGATCCGAGATCTTCCGCATTCCGACGCCGACGACTTTCGACGTCGGCACCCTCAGCGTCATTTTGTCTTTCGAGAAGCTGATCACGAACAACTCCAGCCTGAAGCCCGCGACTTCCTGTTCCTCGATCGCCACGATCTGCCCGACGCCGTGAGCCGGATAGACGACGAACTCGTTCAATTTGAAACCCTGTCGCTGGGCCGCCGCTTTAGCGGGTTTCGCCGGAGCCCCCAATTCTTCTCGGGGAGCGGGCCTTTGCCGGCCGCCCGGCGGTATTGTCGCTTTGACTGCAGCTGCCTCCACCGCCTTCACTCCCGCAACCGTAGATACGTCAATCTTTTCGGCCTTCAACGCTGGCTCCTCGATTACCGGGGCTTGAATCTTGATCTTTTGCGGGATTTTTGCCTGCAATTTCACATCCACCACGTTTCCGGTCGATTGGTCATCGACGGCAAGACTAGTTCTTTCGCGGTTCAAGTTCTTCGTCGCTCCGCCTGTTGGGGTTGCCTTGCCGCCCGAGAGTGTTTCCTTGGGCTTCTTCGCCCGTTCGACCCGCTTGTCGTTTTTGCCAGTCACCGGCTGCTTACGGCCCGAACGCGTCGCCCGGGCGCTCTTACCAGGCGGCTGTCGTGACTTGCTCGCGGCCTTGCCTGCTCTCGCGGGCGTCGGGCGACTGGTTTTTTTCGTTCGCTTTTCAGTGGGGACGACTTTTGTTCGAACGCTTTTCGAGGGGCCCTTTTTTGTTGACTTCTTACGCGCCGCCATCGTCCAACACTCCACCCACGAGCCCCACCACGCGCGTCCGGGATTCCGCGCCAGCTCAGTCTCTTAAAACAGCTACGCTGCTTCAGCCTCGGCGACTTCGGTCCCAGGATGATCTGCGCGACACACCTTTCCGTGAGCTAAGCTACGTTTAGCACAATTCTATCGAAATTTCAAAGGCCATGAACAACAATATTAATCTGTGCGATGAGCGCCCGGAATGGAACTTTCGCTAACGTCGGCCGCCCGAGCCCCAATTCAGTCGCCTTGCCCTGGTTCAGAGGAAAAGAAGTCGGCAAATTTATTCGGCTTCCCGTCAAATTCTTTCGCATCGCTCGGAGGTTCATGTTTAGAGGTAATGTTCGGCCAAACCTTCGAATATTCAGAGTTCAAGGTCAGCCATGTGCTCAGACCTCGCTCTGTATCGGGCTTAATCGCCTCCGCGGGGCATTCGGGCTCGCACACACCACAGTCTATACATTCGTCCGGATGTATGACCAGCATGTTTGCGCCCTCGTAGAAGCAGTCAACAGGACACACTTCCACGCAATCCATGTATTTGCACTTGATGCAATTCTCAACAACGACATAGGTCATTGGTAGGCCTCGTTTTAAATTGCTCAATTCAGGAGTTTCAATCGCCCATCTCATTTCGACACGTTTTATCGCCGATGGGTCGTCGAATCGCCCATGTTCGTCGCGTTCAACTGCGTTTCTTGCTCTCCGATTCGAGAATTGAGCGTAACTCCATGAGCTTTGCGAATGGCGACATCGGATCAATCGCCAGTTTTCTATCTCCGCCAGAGCGCCCCACAGATGGCGAGCGTCCCTCCTGCTTGTCCTCGGGCATATGCCTTCTCTTCGCGTCCCAGTCTTTTCGTCGTATTGCACGATGAGGCGACTTCTCAGTCGCCGAGTCGCGACCGTCTTTGGCCACGAGGGGCTCCGCGGGTTGCTGGTAGGCAGGAGCAAGTCCGGCCGGGATTTTGGGCGCTTCGTGCGGCTGAACCCGTTGCTCCCGCGGAACCGGAAACTTCCGGCGCGCTTGCCGGGCCGGCCTCGGATGATCGGGCGTGGGCGCCCGGGCGAACCGCCACACGGTAATCGTCTCATCTTCTGCGGCAGCGAGCGACTCCGGTTCTGCGGGCGCGGGCGACTCCGCTTCTACGGCAGCCGGCGACTCCGCCTCCGCGGCCGCATGCGACTCCGCCGATTCAACTGCCGCCGCTGGTTGAGACGTCGGCGTGAAGTCGCCTTCCGGAACGATCAGGCTCTCGGTCGACTCCTCGGCGGGCAAGGTTACGGGGTCGGTCATCGGCGAGTCGTCGCAACCGACGGGATGATCCTTCGGTTCGAGTGCGGCGGCGCTTGTCGCGGGCAGAGCGACAGCGTCGTCCGATGGCGACGGGACGGCCCCGGACGGGAGGTCCGGCGAAGTCGCTGCAGCCGGACATGCGTCATCGCTAGTTGTGGCCGCTGACTCCTCGGACGCCGGACCGGGGGTTTCGCCTGCGGGCGACGGGGCGGCCGGCCACACGATCTCGCTTCGACGAACGGTCAGGCTTTCGAAGCCCAACGATTTCAGAATCGACGCGAAGCTTTCTCCCGAACAGCCGGTCAAGGACGTCATCTGGCCGGCGATCAGGAACGCCGACGGACCGGAGTCCGCCGCACCGACGATCCGCAAAGTCGACGCAGCGCGGATCATGTCGGCCAGGCGTTCAACGATGTCAACGCGCACAACTCGCTCGCCGCATCGTCGGAAGCCGGCGACCCGATACACTTCACGGTCGACACGAGTATCCGGCGGCGCCGACGTCCGTCCGGACGAAGCCATGGGGATCAGTCCTTGCGCCGCCGCGCCGAGTTCTTCGTCCCCGTTCTTGAGGCACCACAACTGCAGCGCCAGAGCCCGGGACGCGGGTTTGAGCGCGGACGGGACATAAAGATAGTACGAGCCGAAGCGGACGCCGTGCCGTCGAAGGATGGCTCTCGCGTTCTGGTCGAGGCCACGGACAATGCCTCGGATAGGCTCTCGCTCCAAAACGCCCAATGCATTGGCGACCTTGGCCGCCAGATCCTGCACTTGCTGCCCGCCTTCCTGGATCCCCCGGAGCGAGAATAGCGGCCCGAGCAGCCGTTGGACCGTCGCGTTGAGCCATAGCTCGAGGCGCGTGGCGACCGTACGCCGCGCGTCCTCCGAAATGGCCTCGTCAACAAGAAGGATCGTCCGCGGCGCCAGTAGCTCGTCACCGGCCACAAGTTTAGCAACGGAATCGCCGAGCCATCGGATTGTTCCGTCGCTTGCGAGGACGATCGAGGAATCGACGGCCTGATGAAACCTGGCGGCGCGAACGTCCAGTTCGACCGTGAGCGCGCTCTGCCGCTCGGCGGGGCTCGAGGCGCTCTCATCGGAGGACTCGTCTCTTGCGCCGACGAATTGGAAACCGTGAAGCTTGGAAAACTCCGAGACCGGCTCACTATGCCCAGGAGGCAACCGTTCTTCGACGGACGTTGCGTCTCCGTCAATCACCATCTGGCTGCGCGCCTCACGTCAAGAAGAGGGAATGTGGGCAACGGCTCGGCAAGGTTCGAGCGCCGCACTCCTTAGCTGACCCGCACGCCGCTGCCAATAGTGAAGGAACCCGGAACCCGAGCCAGTCGTGGACGGCGTTCTGAGAAAGGCGTCTCCGCCCCCTTCGATCGGTGGTCAGAACATTGCGTAGAGCGGGAAATTCAGTCCTGCTGCACAAAGAACAACCCTCACCGCCTTTGCTTCCCAAGCAGGTCGAGCATCTCGGCTAGTCGAGAGCGCACTAAAGCCTGGTGATGAGACTGGAAGTGTCCAGCCGCCGGCCCCCCTTGGTTTGAATTTCGCTATAGAATTGATCGACGAGTGCGGTCACAGGAAGTGACGCGCCGTTGCGTCGCGCCTCGTCCAGACAGATCGCAAGGTCCTTGCGCATCCAGTCCACCGCAAACCCGAAATCGAACTTTCTTGCGATCATCGTTCCATGACGATGCTCCATCTGCCAGGACTGCGCCGCCCCCTTGGAAATCACTTCCACGACCAGATTGGGGTCAAGTCCCGCCAGCTCCGCGAACCGAAGGCCTTCCGAAAGCGCCTGCACCAGTCCCGCGATGCAGATCTGGTTCACCATCTTCGTTAGTTGTCCCGCGCCGACTGGCCCCATGAGCTGACAGGAACGCGCATACGCCTCGATGACCGGCTTCACCTGGGAGAACTGGTCACTTTCGCCTCCGCACATGACCGTCAGTTGTCCGTTCTCCGCCCCGGCCTGACCCCCAGAAACGGGCGCATCGATGAAGGCGCAACTTCTGCCTCTCGCCTCTCCACCGAGTTCGCGGGCGACATTCGCCGACGCCGTCGTGTGATCGACAAACAGCGCCCCCTGGCGCAGGCCCGCGAAGGCCCCGTTGTCCCCCAAAGTCACCGAGCGCAGGTCGTCGTCATTGCCGACGCAGGCGAAGACAAAGTCACGCTCCTCAGCCGCCTCTCGCGGAGTGGGGGCGCTCCGCCCGCCGAACGTCTGGACCCATTTCGCTGCAACCGACGCGGAACGATTGTAGACGACGATGTCGTGACCCGCACGGGCAAGATGCCCGGCCATTGGGAAACCCATCACGCCGAGGCCTATGAATGCGACTTTGCTCATCTTGAGGTCCCGCTCTTGGGTCGAACCGAGCCCGTGGCTCTCACTCGCGATTTTGTCGCGAACGACGCCTGAAAGAAAGGGCGCCGCTCAGTCGGGGAAGACCACCGTCTTGCCGTGGTTCAAGAGGACCCGGTCTTCGAGAACCTGGCCGAGCGCGCGGGCGAGCACGCGGCGCTCGATGTCGCGGCCCTTGCGCACCAGAACCTCGGGAGTGTCGCGGTGGCTGATCCGCTCGACGTCCTGCTCGATGATCGGTCCCTCGTCGAGGGCGGAGGTGACGAAATGCGCCGTGGCGCCGATCAGCTTCACCCCGCGCTCATGGGCCTGATGGTAGGGCTTTGCCCCCTTGAATCCCGGCAAGAAGGAATGGTGGATGTTGATGCAACGCCCTCTGAGCTTGGCGGTGAAGCCGTCCGACAGGATCTGCATGTAGCGCGCCAGCACGACCACGTCGGCCCTAGACGTTTTGATGATCTCCCACGCCTGAGCCTCCTGCTCCATCTTCGTCTCCTTGACGACCGGCAGGTAGTGGAAGGGGATGCCGTCGAAATCGATGTGGACGTAGGTCTCGCGCGGATAATTGGCGAGGATCGCGACCGGCTCCATCGGCAGTTCGCCGCTGCGCCAGCGATAGAGAAGATCGGCGAGGCAGTGGTCAAACTTCGACACCATCAGCGCCACGCGCTTGAGCGCGGCGGCGGGCCGCATGGACCAGGTCATGCCGAAGGAGCCGGCAAGCGCGGCGAAGCCCTCGCTGAGCGCCGCGACGTCGGCTTTTGGACTCGCGGGGTTGAACTCGACCCGCATGAAGAAAGTGCCGGTCAGCGTGTCGTCGAACTGCTGCGCGTCGAGGATGTTGAATCCACCGTCGAACAAGACCGCCGAGACTTTGGCGACGATGCCCGGCTTGTTGGCGCAGGACAGGGTTAGAATGTGACGCTCCGGGGGCATGAGGCCTACAACTCCTGTTCAATTCGTCGCTCGCGTCCCGGCGCCGGCGGGCATCGCCGCCGTCCAGCGGCGGCTTTGCGGGTCCCAACTCCGTTTCTCGCCTTTTCAAGGGGTTGCGGCGCCATTTACGATCCCGCCCGAGGCTCGAGCCCGAACCGGCGGACGTGTCATCCTGGCGCCGAAAAGGCGATTTCAAAGGGTTAGGCGCCAAAACCGGTCCAAAATCAACTGCCCAATAGGGCGCTTTGTCTCCGCCGCATGGCGCCAACGCGGCCTCGCCCTCCGGGTCTATTCGCGGCCCTGTTGAAAACAAGCCTACCAGATTTTTTGGAATTCAACAATAGATTACTACAATTTTGGATATCAGAATTCCTTCTCCAGCGCCCCAAAGGTCGGACGACCGGGACCGATCCCTTCCCGGCGTGAACGTATGCAAGCGTGGCCCGCATCCGTCTGCCCGAGTCGCGGAAGCGGACAGTTCATCGCGAGCATTTTGTTGTTAAAGCGAGAGATTGGTCCTTCGGATCCTCAATACTCGCGCTTGCGCTCTCGCCGCCTCGCGGGCAGACCGCGTTTTGAGGGGGACCAGGATCACCGATGAGCGAGGAGGCTTTCGATTACGTCATCGTCGGCGCCGGCTCGGCCGGGGCAGTGCTCGCCGATCGTCTGAGCGAGGACGGGAAAAGCACGGTCTGCGTGATCGAATACGGCGGATCCGACCGCGCTCTCGTCATCCGGATGCCGGCGGCGCTGTCGATCCCGATGAGCTCCACGAGCTACAACTGGGGTTACCGCACGGAACCCGAGCCGCATCTAAACGGCCGGCGTCTCGTTTGCCCGCGCGGCAAAGTCCTCGGCGGGTCGTCGTCGATCAACGGCCTCGTCTATGTGCGCGGGAACCCGCTCGACTTCGAGCGCTGGGTCGAAGAGGGCGCCAAGCGCTGGGGATACGCCGACGTGCTTCCCTACTTCCGCCGCGCCGAGACCTTTCGCGAAGGCGGCGACGAATATCGCGGCGACAGCGGGCCGCTCGTCACCTCGCGCGGCTTGAGGCGCAATCCGCTCTACCAAGCCTTCATCGAGGCCGGCCGGCAGGCGGGCTATCCCGTAAGCCGCGATCTCAACGGCGAGCAGCAGGAAGGGTTTGGCTGGTTTGACATGACGGTCAAGGACGGGGTGCGCTGCTCGACCGCCGTCGCCTATCTGCGGCCCGCGATGAAACGGCCGAATGTCGCGGTCATGACCCACGCCCTCGCAACGCGGATCGCTTTCGATGGCCGTCGCGCGACCGGAATCCATTACCGCCGCGGGAGCCGCGAGGGTTTCGTCCGAGCGCGGCGCGAGGTGATCGTGAGCGGCGGCCCGATCACGCGCCGCAGCTTTTGAAACTCTCCGGCGTCGGTCCGGCCGAGGAATTGCGGCCGCTCGGCATCGACGTGATCGCCGACCGGCCGGGCGTCGGCGAGAATCTGCAGGACCATCTCGAGTTCTATTTCCAGGTCGCCTCGAAGAAGCCGATCACGCTTTACGGCCACACGGGGCTCGTCGCTCGCGGCCTTGTCGGGCTGAACTGGCTGGCGCGGGGGCGAGGCCTCGGCGCCTCGAACCATTTCGAGGCCGGAGGATTCATCCGTTCGCGGGCCGGCGTTTGCTATCCGGACGTCCAGTTCCATTTCCTGCCGATGGCTGTCGCCTACGACGGGTCTTCGTATGCGAAGGAGCACGGCTTCCAGGCGCATGTCGGGCCGATGCGTTCGAAAAGTCGGGGCTGGGTGCGGCTCAGGTCTCGAGATCCGGCCGAAGCGCCCGCAATCCAGTTCAATTACATGAGCCATCCGGACGATTGGGACGACATGCGCGCCTGCGTGCGGCTGACCCGCGAGATCTTCGCCCAGCCCGCATTCGAGCCCTACCGCGGCCATGAGATCCGGCCTGGCGAGACTTGCGTGAGCGACGAGGCGATCGACGCTTTCGTCCGCGAGCATGTCGAAAGCGCCTATCATCCTTCCTGTACGTGCAAGATGGGCAGGCCAAGCGATCCGCTCGCCGTGGTCGATCCGGAGACGCGGGTCATCGGCGTCGAGGCCTTGCGCGTTGTCGACTCCTCGATCATGCCCTCGATCACGAACGGCAACCTCAACGCGCCGACGATCATGATCGGGGAAAAAGCCTCGGACATCATCCGCGGCCGCGCGCCGCTTCCCGCCTCGAATGCGCCCTACCACGTCGCGCCGGAGTGGAAGACGCGGCAGCGATAGCGGGGGCGCGGTAACTCCCCCGAAAGGCGACAATTTCCGCGACCTCGTCCCGAGGAGACCGAGACGCGTCGCCTGCGGCGTTGCTCGTCAGCGACGAGGGCGTGGGGAGATCCGCGCCTTGCTGGCAAAGCCTATTCGTCGCGCTCGCCGTCGAAAGACTCGATATGAAGTTCGCGCCCGGCGAGGATTTCCGCGTCGGCGCTTTGGCATTTCGGACATTCGAACCGGTAGTCAGGCAGCCCCCACTCGGTCCCACAGGCGTTGCAGCGCGCCCGCGCCGCGACCTCCTCGATGTCGAGCGGCGCCCCTTCGGCGATGGCGCCCTCGGCCAGGACCTCGAACGCGGCGCGAAGTTGCCGCGTCTCGAGGCCCCGCAAGCGCCCGATCTTGAGGCGGATCCGGGTAATGCGGGCGATCCCGTGCGCCTTCGCCCGCTCCTCGAGGATCGTCAGAAGCCCGTGCGCGACCGTCATCTCGTGCATGCGCGCCTCCCGACGGCCGCCCTGCGTCATTTTGTCCGCGCGAGGTGTCGGCCGGCCGACAGATTCCTTCGCGGCGACGCGCTAGTTCCCCTGTCCAAGGGTCAAAAGGCAAGCTCAAGGAAAGGACCCATGGGATGCTCGCGCATCTTCCGGCCGATTCGCTCGCGGCGTCCTCCGCGACCCTCGCCTGGATCGGCGCTCTGGTCCTTTTCGTCGGCGAGATTGCGGCGCTCCTCAGCCTGCCCAACCTCATCCGCGTCTTTGCGATCTCGACCGTCGCCGAGTTCGGCTACGTGCTCATCGGCTTCGGCGTCGGCGGCCCGGCCGGCGACACCGGCGCGCTGATGCACCTCGGCTTCCAGGCGGTGATGCGCGGACTCGTGCTCGCCGCCGGTTGGAGCCTCGTCCGCCGGACGGGCTCGGCCAGCCTCGAGGACCTCGCGGGCAGCGGCCGACGCATGCCGCTGGCCGCGGCCCTGTTCGGTTTCGGCGTCTTCTCGGTCATGGGCCTGTCGCCGTTCAAGGGCTCGTTCTCGAAGTTCATCGTCCTCTACGCCGCAATCGAGCGCGGGCTCTGGCCCGTCGCGCTCGTCGGAGTCGCCGCGACCATCGTCTCCGCCGTCTACACCATCCTCGTCGTGCAGCGCGTCTGCATCGAGCCGAAGCCGCGTGAGCGCGCGCTTCATCCTGCTCCGCGGCTCGCCATGCCGCTTGCCTATCCGCTCGCCGCGCTGACGATCGTCCTCAGCCTGTGGCCCGCGCCGTTCCTCGCATTCGCCGCCCGCCTCGCCGGCTTCCCCGGCGCCGAAGGCGTGCCGCAATTCGAGACTCCCTGGGCCCTTCCGGTGCTCGTTCCCTATGTCGGCGGATTCCTCGTCTACGCGATCGGCCGCGCCTCCGCGCCGGCGCGCGACGCGGCGGCGGCGCTGCTGGCGATCGCCACCGTCGCGGTCGTGGCGTTCGACGGAAGCCTCGATCCGGCGTCGCGCCTGTTCGCCCTTCTGTTCTCCGGCGTCGCGGCGCTGATGATCGTCTATTCGCTCGGCTACATCGGGCGCTCGGACACGGCGAACCGCTACTACTTCTTCGCCTTCCTGATGACCGGCTCGCTGATTGGCCTGACCACCGCTCACGAGCTCGGCAACTTCTATGTGTTCTGGGAGCTGATGACCTGGACGTCCTAC